>DASSWY010000151.1:0-2575 GCA_035704325.1 Microcella sp.
GGACACGGTCACTCGCCGGCAGCCTGGACGGCCGTTGTCATCATGCTCGTCGGCTTCACTGTCGGCACGATCGCCTTCTTCTTCGAGCTCGCCCCCGTCGTGTGGGCGAGCGCCGTCGTCGTTCTCGCCGGCTGGATCACCGGCGGCGTGATGGCAAAGATGGGCTACGGCGTGCAGGGCCCCCGCTACGCCCCGAAGGCCCACGACTAAGTGCTCGACGGCCTGACCGCGGGCGCTCTGGAAGACGCGGCCGCGCGTCGCGCCGAGCACCCGCTGAACGAGGTAGAAGCTGACGCTGCGGCCCGGCCCGCCGCGCTCGACGCTGTCGCCGCCCTCTCGCGTGCTGAGCACGTCAAGCTCATCGCCGAGGTGAAGCGCGCGAGCCCGTCCCGCGGGGCGCTCGCGAGCATCCCCGACCCGGCCGCCCTCGCGGCGCAGTACACCGCCGGGGGAGCGCACGCGATCAGCGTGCTGACCGAGCAGCGCCGCTTCCAGGGTTCGCTCGCCGACCTCGAAGCCGTGCGTGCTGCGGTCGACGTGCCGGTTCTGCGCAAAGACTTCATCGCCGACGAGTACCAGATCGCTGAGGCTCGTGCTGCAGGCGCCGACCTCGTGCTGCTGATCGTCGCGGCGCTCGACGAGTCGACGCTGCGTCGCCTCTACGCGCACGTGCTCGACTGGGGCATGACCCCCCTCGTCGAGACGCACTCGCTCGACGAGGCACGCCTCGCCGTTGACCTGGGTGCACAGCTCATCGGCGTCAACGCGCGCGACCTCACGACCTTCGAACTCGACCGCGAGCTGTTTGGTCGCGTCGCCCCGATCATCCCCGACAACGCGATCCGCATCGCCGAGTCGGCCGTCCTCGGCGTCGCCGATGTCGAGCACTACCGGCGCGCTGGCGCCGACGTGGTGCTCGTCGGCGAGGCCCTCGTTACCGGAGGCGACCCCGTCGCCACCGCCCGCCAGTTTGTGAGCGTGTCATGACCCTGCGCGACGTCGTCGGCCCCTACTTCGGCACCTTCGGGGGCCGATTCGTGCCCGAATCCCTGATCGCCGCCCTCGACGAGCTCGACGCGGCCTACCAGGCTGCCCGTGTCGACCCGGCCTTCGCCGCCGAGCTCGCCGAGCTGCACCGCACGTACACCGGCCGGCCCTCGATCATCACCGAGGCGCCCCGATTCGCCGAGCACGCGGGCGGCGCCCGCATCCTGTTGAAGCGCGAAGACCTGAACCACACGGGCAGCCACAAGATCAACAACGTGCTCGGCCAGGCGCTGCTCGCGAAGCGCCTCGGCAAGACCCGCCTGATCGCCGAGACCGGCGCCGGCCAGCACGGCGTCGCGAGCGCGACCGCCGCAGCGCTCTTCGGCATGGAGTGCGTCGTGTACATGGGCGCCGTTGACACCGAGCGCCAGGCGCTCAACGTGGCGCGCATGAAGCTGCTCGGTGCCGAGGTCGTCGCCGTGCAGACCGGCTCGCGCACGCTGAAAGACGCGATCAACGACGCGATGCGCGACTGGGTCGCGAACGTCGAGAACACGCACTATTTGCTCGGCACGGTGGCGGGCCCGCACCCCTTCCCGACCATGGTCCGCGACTTCCACTCCGTCATCGGCACCGAGTCGCGCGAGCAGGTGCTCGCGCTTACGGGCCGTCTTCCGGATGCTGTCGCGGCGTGCGTCGGCGGTGGCAGTAACGCCATGGGCATCTTCCACGCGTTCCTCGACGACGAGTCCGTGCGCCTGGTGGGCCTCGAGGCCGCCGGCGACGGCGTTGACACGCCGCACCACGCCGCGACGATCTCGCGCGGCCGCCCCGGTGTGCTGCACGGCGCCCGCAGCCTCATGCTGCAAGACGAAGACGGCCAGACCATGGAGTCGCACTCCATTTCTGCCGGCCTCGACTACCCGGGCGTCGGCCCCGAGCACGCCTGGCTCTCCGACATCGGGCGTGCCGAGTACCGCGGCGTGACCGATGCCGAGGCGATGAGCGCGCTGCGCCTGCTCAGCCGCACCGAGGGCATCATTCCCGCCATCGAGACCGCGCACGCGCTGCACGGCGCTCTCGAACTGGGCAAAGAACTCGGCCCCCAGGGCATCATCCTCGTGTCGCTGAGCGGCCGAGGCGACAAAGACATGGAGACCGCGGCGCGCTACTTCCGCCTGCTCGACGGCGAGGGTGACGCCCCCGCGGGGTCGGCATCGTGAGCAGCGTCGAGCAGACGATCAGCACGCGCCGCGACGCCGGCTCGGGTGCGCTGATTGCCTACCTGCCGATCGGCTTCCCGACGCTCGATGAGAGTGTCGAGGCCGCCATCGCCGTCGTCGAGAACGGCGTCGACATTCTCGAGCTCGGCCTTCCCTACAGCGACCCGGTCATGGACGGCCCCGCGATCCAGAAGGCCACGCAGACAGCCCTACAGAACGGCTTTCGCTTGCGCGACGCGTTCACGGCGGTCGAGCGCGTGCGCGCCGCCGTCGATGCGCCCGTGCTCGTTATGACCTACTGGAACCCCGTCATGCAGTACGGCGTCGACCGCTTTGCCGCCGACCTGAAGAACGCCGGGGGAGCG
>DASSWY010000171.1:0-2581 GCA_035704325.1 Microcella sp.
CCGTCGTGCCGCACGCCGAGCTCGAGAGCGTCGGCCTCGAGTGGGCCGAGACGATTCTCACCAAGTCGCCGACGGCGATCCGCATGCTGAAGTACGCCATGAACTTGACCGACGACGGGCTCGTCGGGCAGCAGCTGTTCGCCGGTGAGGCGACCCGCCTCGCCTACGGAACCGACGAGGCGGTCGAGGGCCGCGACTCCTTCCTCGAGAAGCGCGCGCCCGACTGGTCGCCGTTCCCCTGGCAGTACTGATCGTCCCCGCCTGCGCTGACGCGCACCCCGGGCTCCGACCCAGCCACTTTCTGCTGCGCGGAGTCAGCGCTCGCGTGCATAGTCGAGTAGGACGACGTCCGCAGACAATCGTTCAACTCCCTCGAGTCGCCAGCGCCCCGCGATTGCGGGGCCGTCGACGAGCGGCCGCCCGCGGCCCAGGATGATGGGATTCACCTTCACAAGGAGGCGATCGATTTCGTGCGCGAGGCTCGCGGCCAGTTCGCCGCCGCCGCACAGCCATATCCCGGTGCCGGGTGCGCGCTTGAGTTCGCGCACGAGCGCGACCGCGTCCCGCGCGATTCGCGGCGCGCCGGGCCGCAGGCTCGGGGAGAGCGTCCGAGACACGACGACTTCAGTGAGGGGTGCGTAGGGGCTTTCGATGCCGGCGACGAGGGCGGGCTCGTATGTGCGTCGACCCATGACGACGGTGTCCCAGCGGGCGGTCGCGGGGTCCAGCGTGGCCCCGAGCGCTTCACGGATGTGCGCGGGGAGCGATTCCGGAAACTCGCGTGCCAGCGTGCTCAGGTAGTCGGCGTCGGCACTGAAGGCGCTGGTGTCTCCCTCCGCATCGGCGATCTGTCCGTCGATGCTGGTGGCGATGAAGTAGATCAATTCACGCACGCGTTCCCCTTTCACGACAACTGTCGTGGTTAACATACGACAGCTGTCGTGGTTCCGCTACCGTGGACGCATGGCGAAGAATCCTGAGCGGCGTGCCGAGCTGTGCGATGCCGCGCTCACGGTGATTGCCCGATCAGGACTTCGCGGTCTCACGCACCGCGCTATTGACGCCGAGGCCAAGGCGCCTCGGGGCACCGCCTCGAACTACTTCCCTCGTCGGTCCGACGTACTGGCTGCATCGGCTGACCGCATTTACGAGCGACTGGCACCCGACCCCGGGGTGCTGGCCCGTCGGGAGGCCGAACCGCCGACCCGTGAACTCTTTGTGGAGTACATGCGGGACATCGTGACGCGTGTTCGTGCACACCCTGGCCTCATGATCGCGCTGTTCGAATTGCGTTTAGAAGCAACGCGCTCACCTGATCTGGCAGCACGCATCGAAGCGACTCTGAGCGCGGCGTACAGATTCGATACTGCCTACCACGCCCAGTCCGGCCTACCCGGAGGTGAGCGGGAGGTAGCGCTCCTGCACTGGGCCATCGAAGGCCTGCTGCTCGATGAGATCACGCCGTCAATGGGTGCGAGCGTCACCGCCGATGAGGCTGTCGCCCTCTTGGTTGAGCGCCTGGTTCCGCGCACCACGTAAAGCGCCCACCCTCCCCTGCGCGACCCGAGCTTGCAGGCGCCAACCCAGCCGCCCGCGCTAGCGTTACCGCGTGACTCGTCCGCTTGCCGTCGTCGATTCTGCCGACCCCATCGCGTGCCTCGCGGCGCTGCGTGAGGCGCTCGGCGGCGACGGGCCCGCCGTGCTGTTCCGCGGCGGCGGCGTCAACCCCGTGCACACTGCGCCGCTTGAGGTCGAGAAGCGCATCGCGCTCGTCGTCGAGACGAGCGGCACGACGGGCCGCCCGAAGCGGGTCGCCCTGAGCGCTGACGCCGTGCTCGCGAGCGCCGCCGCCTCGACCGGCGCGCTCGGCGAACCCGGCCAGTGGATGCTCGCCCTCCCCGTTCACTACATCGCCGGCAGCAACGTGCTCGCCCGCTCGCTCACCTCGGACGTCGATCCGGTGACGATCGCGCCCGGCCGGATGGGCGCATCCGACGTGCTCGCCGCCATCGCCCGCTTCACCGAGAAGCACCGCTATACCGCGCTCGTGCCGGCTCAGCTCAGCCGACTGCTCGACGACGCCGACGAGAACGCCGAACTCGCCGACGCGCTCGCCGCCTTCGACCGCATCCTGGTCGGCGGGCAAGCCACCCCCGCCGCGCTCATCGACCGCGCCCGCGCCCACGGCTGGGCCATCACCCGCACCTACGGCTCGAGCGAAACCTGCGGCGGCGTCGTCTATGACGGCCGCCCGATCGGCCAAACCGAGGTGCGCATCATCGACGGCCGCGTCGAGCTCGGCGGCCCGACGCTCGCCGAGTACTACCTCGGCGACCCCGAACGCACCGCCGACGCGTTCGTTGAGCATGACCAGCAGCGCTGGTACCGCACCGACGACGCCGGTGAGCTCGTCGACGGCGCGCTGCGCGTCACCGGCCGCATCGACGACGTCATCGTCTCGGGCGGAGTGAAGGTGCGCCTCGCCGCGGTCGAGCGGGTCGTGCGCGAGCAGCCCGGCCTTGCCGACGCCGTCGTCGTCGCCGGTCACCACGCCGAGTGGGGCGAAGTTCCGGTGGTCGTC
>DASSWY010000190.1:0-4061 GCA_035704325.1 Microcella sp.
GACGCTTCATCTCGTGCTCGACTGCCCGCCCGACGCGGCATGGGAGGCGGTGCACTCCCCCGCCGTGTTTCGCGCGGTCTCGGGGCCGTGGACGACGGTCGAGTCGCTGGAGCCCGGCGGGTTTCCCGAGCGCTGGCCGGGTGGCGACCACCGCGTTCGGCTGCGGATGCTCGGTGCGCTTCCCATGGGAACGCAGCTGATTCGACTCTCGGATGAGATCGCGCCCGGCGAGCGGGTCGTGCACGACACCGGCGGGCCGCTGTCGGGGCCGATGCGGATCGTGCGGTCGTGGCACCACCGGATGGGCGTCTCCGCTGACGCCGGCGACGCTGGCCGCACGCAGTTTCACGACGTGCTCACCGTGAAGGCCGGGGTGCTGACGCCGGTCGTCGCGGCCGGGTTCTGGGTGTTCTGGAGACTTCGGGGGCGGGCGCTGCGGCGCCTGGCGCCGGGGTGGGCGACGCAGTTCGGCGGCCCCGCGTCGTGAGTTTTCGCATGGGGCACGACCGCCCTGCTGACTCGTCGGAGCTCGCCGCCCTGTGGGATGCGCGCTACGGCTCGACGGGGCTCGTGTGGAGCGGTGCGGTCAACCCTCGGCTCGTGAGTGAGATGCACGACGTTCAGCCGAACGGTGGTCGCGCGCTCGACGCGGGGTGCGGCGAGGGCGCCGACAGTCTCTGGCTGGCCGAACAGGGGTGGCACGTGCTGGGCCTTGACCTGTCAGGGGTGGCGGTCGAGAAGGCAAACGCCGTCGCAGACGAACGGGGCGTGCGCGACCGGGTGCGCTTCGAGCAACGCGACCTTTCGACTGCTCCCCCGCCTGAGGCGGAGTTCGACCTCGTCGCCGCGCACTACCTGCACGTTCTTCCCGAGCACCGTGACGCCATCTACGGGGGCCTCGCGCGCGCCGTGCGGCCCGGCGGAACGCTGCTGCTGGTGCTGCACGACGCGAGCGACATCGATGCGGGGGTCTCGCATCCACCGCCCTTCTCGATGCTCAGTCGCGACGAGCTTGCCGAGGTCGCGGCGGGATTCCGACAGGTGAGCTGCGTGGTGAAGCCGCGCGAGGCGGTCACCCGACAAGGGATGCCGACGACCGCACACGACGTCGTGCTGCGCGCCGTTCGCTAGGGCGAGGCGCAGCCGCGGGAGGGCCTCGCGGAGGGCACCTGCTACGGTTGAGGCACTGGCAGCCACATTTGTGCCGCTGCCCGCGTCGTAGAACGCTTCCTCTTCTCGCAGATCGCGCACTGACTCGCGCGCAGCGAATCGACACTTTCTGACGGCGAACCGATCGCGGCCACCGCCGCCGTCGCCAACCCTCACGACGAACTCCGAACATCCGGAATTCATTGCGAATACCGCAGCGCGCCCGAGACGGGCAGCGCGCGAAAGGCACCACATCATGACCACCGACTTCAGCACGCTTGGCGTGCCGTTCCCCCTCGTCGAAGCCCTCACCGAGCAGGGCAAGACCAGCGCGTTCCCGATTCAGGTCGACACGCTGCCCGACACGCTCGCCGGGCGCGACGTGCTCGGCCGCGGAAAGACCGGCTCGGGCAAGACCCTCGCGTTCGCCATTCCGATGGTGGCGCGCATCGGCATGCGCACGGCCGCCCGCCGCCGCGCCGGCCACCCCCTCGGCCTCGTGCTCGCCCCCACCCGCGAGCTCGCCAGCCAGATTCTGGCGACCATCGAGCCGCTTGCGAAGGCCTACGGCCTCACCGCCATGACGATCTTCGGCGGCGTCTCGCAGAACCCCCAGGTGTCGCAGCTGCGCCGCGGTGTCGACATCGTCGTGGCCGCCCCCGGCCGCCTCGAAGACCTCATGAAGCAGGGCCACGTGTCGCTCGCCGACGTCGAGATCACCGTGCTCGACGAGGCCGACCACATGGCCGACCTGGGATTCCTGCCCGGTGTGACGCGCATCCTCGCGGCGACGCCCGCTACGGGGCAGCGCCTGCTGTTCAGCGCGACCCTCGACAACGGGGTCGACAAGCTCGTCAAGCGCTTCCTGAGTGATCCGATCTTGCACTCAGTCGACGAAGCGCACTCGCCCGTCGTCGACATGACCCACCACGTGTTCGAGGTCTCGGGCGTTGACGAGAAGAAGGCGCTTGTGACGCGACTCGCGTCGGGTTCGGGCCGCCGACTGCTGTTCCTGCGCACCAAGCACCAGGCCAAGAAGTTGGCCCGCGCGCTGACCGCCGCCGGAATCCCCGCCGTCGACCTGCAGGGCAACCTGTCGCAGGCCGCCCGTGAGCGTAACCTCGCCGCGTTCGGCGACGGCAGCGTGCGCGTGCTCGTCGCCACCGACGTCGCCGCCCGCGGTGTGCACGTCGACGACATCGAACTCGTCGTGCACGTCGACCCGCCGACCGAGCACAAGGCGTACCTGCACCGCTCGGGCCGCACCGCGCGTGCCGGAGCCTCGGGCGACGTCGTCACCCTCGTGCTGCCCGAGCAGCGTCGCGACACCGCGACCCTGCTGAAGAAGGCCGAAATTCGCGTGCAGCCCCAGACCGTCACCGCCGACTCGCCGGCCGTGGCCGCGCTCGTCGGTGCGGTGGCGCCGCGCGTCTCGGCAGAAAACATGCCGGCCGTCTTGCGCCCGCAGCCCCAGGGCGGTGGACGCTCGACCGGTGCCAACGCGCAGCGCAAGCGCGCCGCGCGTGGCGGCCAGGGGTCGCAGGGCGGTGTCCAGGGCGGGCAGCGTTCGCAGGGCGCCGGCCGTGGCCGTGGAAACGGCGTGGCCGCGTCGACCGAGGCCCGCTCGGGGGGACGCCGCAGCTCGGCGCCCCGCACCGACGCTGCGCCCCACCGCGCTGACGCCCACCGCCACGCCGAGTCGCCGGCCGCGCCCCGCACCCGCCAGGGTTCGCGCCGCGCCTCGGCCCCCGCAGGCGGCGGCACCGGCGGCGGCGTGCGCGTCGGTCAGGTCGTTCGCCAGAACGGCGGCGGTCAGCGTCGCGGACGCTAGCTCCGCGCATCCATTTCTCTGATCGCGCGCGCGGTCAGAATCGATCAGCGGCGGCCCCTACATTTGTGGGGTGCCGCCGCTGATTCGTGTCGCGACCGCCGCCGACATCGACGCCCTCGCCGAGCTGCACATGGCGTGCTTCGCCGAGGTGTACACGGGGGTGTTGAGCGAGCGATTTCTTGCCGCGACCACGGTCGAGACAGCGCGCGCAGAGTGGGCGTCGTACCTCTCAGCGGGCGATGCCGCGTCGACCGTGCCCGGCTCGGTCGTGCTGCTCGCCGAAGACCGCGACCCGGTGACCGGCGCGACGACACTCGTGGGGCTCGCTCGCAGCGCGCCGACGGTCGACCCCGAGGCTCCGCGCGACGCGAAGCTCGACTCGCTCTACACGCGGCGCTCGACGTGGGGCACGGGGCTCGGCTCGCGGCTGCTCGACGGCGTGCTCGGCGACACCCCTGCCTACCTCTGGATCGTGACCGCAAATGTGCGCGCCGCGCGGTTTTACGAGAAGCACGGCTTCGCCCTCGATGGCTTCGGTCGGCCCTACGAGCCGTGGGATGGGGCGCACTGCTCGCGCATGGTGCGCTGAGCCGACGGTGCCCCGCCGGGTCAAACGCGAACCGGCACTGGTGAGCCAACGACCCCCACTCAACCTGGGGACGTGCATGGCCGACCTCGTCACTACTCCGGTGTAGGGATTCCTACACCGGAGTAGTGACGCCGACGATGGAGTGGCGTCTCGGTGATGGCCCGGCGCCAAGACAGGCGGCTGGCGAAGCCGAGCCTCACGACGGCACGGCGGCACACGACGATCGTGACGCGCCGAGACGGCTAAGTGGCGTTCGGGGGTTACGACGCGGACGACGCGGACAACGCGGGCAACCCGGGCGACGCGGGCAACGCGGGCAACGCGGGCAACGCGGGCAACGGTTTACGGCAGCACGCCGACCGAGGCGAGGGCCGTGCGCAGCAGGGCGCCGCGCCCACCCTCCATTTCGTTCGAGACGCGGTCGCTGGCCGCCTCCTCAGGGGTGAGCCAGGTGAGCTCGAGCGCATCCTGACGGGGGTCGCACGTGCCCGT
>DASSWY010000317.1:0-2182 GCA_035704325.1 Microcella sp.
GCGCAAGCGCGCCGCGCGTGGCGGTGGCCAGGTGACGACTCAGAACTCGCAGGGTGGCCGTGGCCGCGTGCGTCGGAGCGCGACGCCCCGCACGGACGCCGCACCGCACCGCGCGGACGCTCACCGGCACACCGACTCGCCGGCCGCACCGCGCACCCGACAGGGCTCGCGCCGTGCCTCGGCCCCCGCGGGCGGCAACTCTGGCCAGGGCGGCATTCGCGTCGGCCAAGTCGTGCGGTCGAACAGCACGGGTGGGCAACGCCGCGGTCGCTGATCGCCACCATCCCCGCATCACGTGAACGCGCCCGACCGCTGGGCGGCATCGGGCGCGTTTCGCGTCTCACAGCGCGCGAATCAGCGCCTGCACTGGCTCGTGGTCGGAGGGCGCGGCACCGCCGAAGCGTGCCGCGTTGATGCCGACCGCACGCACCTCGACGGTTGGTCCCACCAGCACGAGGTCGATGCGTCGGCCCCCCACTCGCGGCTCGCGATAGTTCGAAAACGTGCCCCACGACGGGGTGACGCGAGCCGGCGCGTCGTGCCACGCGTCGCGCAGAACACCGTCGGCCGCCAGTGTGCGGTGCACCCGCGATCGCTCGCCCGCGTTGACGTCGCCCGTGACGACGACGAGCGCGGAAGGGTCGGCGGCCTGGTGTGCGCGCGCGAGCGACGCGACGAGCCGCGCCGAACGCCACCGCGAGTACGGCGACAAATGGTCGAGATGGGTGTTGAGTGCGACGATACCTCGCCCCGTCGCCGCGTCCACGAGTTCGGCAACGACGACGGCACGCGGCACCCGCGCACCCCACGATCGTGAACCGCGCACGTCGGGTGTCGTCGACAGCGCGAGCTGCCGCCAGGCCGTCAGCATGAGCCGATCGGCATCGAAAGCAATGGGACATCCCTCACCGCCCCCATCGGCGTCGCGCCCGGTGCCCACGACCCGGTACCGGGGCCCGAGCCTCGCTCGCACGGGCTCCGACTGGTCGGCGTAGGCCTCTTGCAGACCCACGATCGTGGGCTGCTCGGTGGCGAGGAGTCTCTGTACGAGCGGGTGGCGCACACTCCATCGGTCGTGAACCCGGGGCGACGGGCGCGCGGATCGTCGCCGGATGTTGATCGACATGACGTGCAGCTCGGGCGCGGTCGCTGGCCCGATCAGCGTCCCGTCAGTAATCCCCTCAGCGTATACGCGCACGCCAGAGCCGACGAAACCTCTAGCCTTGGGCGATGACCGCACTCATCCGCTCTGCGATCGTCAACGATGCTCCCGCGCTCGGCGCCCTCCACATGGCGTGCTGGCGCGAGGCGTACGGCGCGCTACTGAGCCCGGAATTCTTCACACGGGCGACACCGGAATCGAGCGCAGCGCGGTGGGCAACAGCGATCCCCCGCATCGCCGCAGACGACGGCGTGCTCCTGCTGGCGGAGGACCACGGCGAGTTGCTCGGATTCGCGAGCGCCGGACCGGCCCGCGGGGAGGCACCGCCGCGAGAACGCGAGCTGTACGCCCTCTATGTGCGCGCATCCCACTACGGTTCGGGCCTCGGAGCCCAGCTACTGGAGGCCGCCATCGGCGAGCAGCCGGCGTCCCTCTGGGTGCTGGAGCAGAACCCGCGAGCGCGCGCCTTCTACGAACGCCACGGCTTTCGCCATGACGGAACGCACGAAACCCTTCCCGACTTCGAAGGCCTCGTCGAAGTGCGATACGTGCGGTAAGCGGTCATCGGCGGCCCCTACATTTGTCGGGTGCCGCCGCTGATTCGTTCCGCCACGGCTGGCGACATTGAGGGCCTCGCCCGACTGCACATGGCGTGCTTCGCGGAGGTCTACACGGGCGTCTTGAGCGAGCGCTTTCTTGCCGCGAACACGGTCGATACGGCGCGGGAGGAATGGGCCTCGTACCTGTCGGCGGGCGACGCCGAGTCGACCGTGCCGGGGTCGGTCGTGCTGGTCGCCGAAGAGCGTGATCCCGTCACCGGCGCAGCCGAACTGGTGGGGCTGGCGCGCAGCGCACCGACGATTGACCCCGAGGCGCCGCGCGACGTCAAGCTCGATTCGCTGTACACGCGGGCCTCGACGTGGGGCACGGGGCTGGGCTCTCTGCTGCTCGACGGCATGCTCGGCGAAACGCCGGCGTACCTCTGGATTGTCACCGCGAACGCGCGGGCCGCCCGCTTCT
>DASSWY010000312.1:0-3031 GCA_035704325.1 Microcella sp.
CTGATCGAGGGGCTATCTGCCGTTGCCCTGACGGGCGTCCGCACGCTCGAGAATCAAACGGATGCGCTGCGGCTCGTCGCGCTCGTTGATCGCCTCTACGACGCGCAGGTGAGCATCATTGCGACCGGCACTCCGCTTGACCGCGTCTTTGGTGACGAGATGCTGGGCGGCGGCTACCGCAAGAAATACCTGCGCGCCGTCTCGCGGATGATCGCGCTCACCTCAATGGTCTGACGCGCCGCTCAGACACCCGCGGCCGTGAGCGCGCTGGGCGTGGGCGGGCACGACGCCCGATAGACTGGCCTACGGAGAGCCGGGAAGCCTGGTCGGCACCCCTTCATCGCGCCCGCGCGACGAACGAGGCATCAGCCATCCGGCGGTGTCCTCCCCGACCGACCAACCGTGAGGACAGCATGACTTCTGCCCGCCCGACCCCCGCGGTCGTGCCGTGACGTTGTTTGCGCTCATGGTCGGCGCTCTCGTCGTCGTGATCGTCACGGCGGCGCTGTCGGCGGTTGCGGGACGTGCGGCCGGTTACGTGGCCGCGGGCGGTCTTGCTGCGCTCGGAGGCCTCGTCGGTGCGGCTGCACCCGCCGTGGTCGCGGGGGACGTCGTGCGCGAGAGCGTTCCGTGGCTTCCGACGCTCGACGTCGCGCTCCGGCTGCGCCTCGACGGGGTCGCGATTGTTTTTTTGCTCATTGTGTTGGGTATTGGCGCGCTCGTGATGGCCTACTCGGCGCGCTACCTCTCGGTGCGCAGCGTGCACCGGCACACGGGTTACTACACCTGGATGACGCTGTTCGCGTTTGCCATGACGGGCCTCGTACTCGCAGACGACATTGTGCTGCTCTTCGTGTTTTGGGAGCTCACGACCCTGTGCTCGTTCTTCCTCATCAACCGCTCGGGCCGTAAGGCCAGTGCGCCGGCCGTGCGGACGCTCATCGTCACCGCCATTGGCGGACTCATCCTGCTGCTCGCTGTCGTGCTGATGGTCTCCCGCACGGGAACAACCGTGTTGCACGAGATCGTCGCGGCGCCTGTCTGGTCAGAGGATGCGGCGTTTACGTCGATCGTTGCGGTGCTCGTCGCGCTCGCGGCCCTGACGAAGTCGGCGCAGTTCCCGTTCCACTACTGGTTGCCGGACGCCATGGTGGCGCCCACTCCGGTCAGCGCATACCTGCACGCGGCCGCCATGGTGAAGGCGGGCATCTACCTCTTGCTCGTCCTGTCACCGGCATTCGCGGGAAACGGCGCGTGGCAGGCCGTGCTCATGACGAGCGGGCTGGTGACCGCACTGCTCGGGGGCGTGCTGGCGCTGCGGGCCACCGACCTGAAGCAGATCATGGCGTATTCGACCGTCGGCCAGCTCGGGTTCATCGTCGCGACAATCGGGGTCGGCACGCCGAGCGCTCTGGCAACCGCTGTGCTTTTCACCCTGTCTCATGCCCTGTTCAAGGCGGCACTGTTCATGGTGGTCGGCATCATCGACCAGCAGGCGGGTACGCGCGACATCCGCCTCCTGCGCGGGCTTGGGCGCCGCATGCCGGCCACCGTCGTGATCACCGTGCTCGCCGGCCTCTCGATGGCCGGCGTGATTCCGCTTCTCGGTTTTGTCGCGAAAGAGTACGTGCTCGGCTCGTTGCTTGATGCCGGTCCCGTGCCGCTCGTCGGAATCATGGCGACTGCCGCCGCCGGGCTCGCGGCGGTCGCCACCGTCGCCTATACCGGCCGCATCGTGATGGGGGCGTTCACGAATGACGCCGTCGAAGACGCTCCCGAGCATCCTGACCGTCACCGGATGCCCCACGTCGTCGTCGAGGCGCCCGTCGCCTTTTGGCTTCCCGCCGCGATTCCCGCCCTGCTCGGCCTCGTCTTGGGCCTGGGCATCTCGACGCTGCGGCCCCTGCTGAGTGCGGCGGCCGACGCGGCGGCGGGCGAGCCGTACAGCGCAAGCTTCGCCCTGTTCTCGGGGGTTACCACCGAACTCGTGCTGTCGATCGCAATCCTGTCCCTCGGAGCACTTGCGATCATCCTGCGCCGCCCGCTTCACACGGTGGTCGCGCGTCGTCGCCTGCCGTTCACCGCGGTCGAGGCCGTCGAGCACCTGCGGAAGACGGCGATCGTGGCGGGGCGTGCCGTCGGCCGCTTCGCCCGCACCGACAGCCACGCGATGCACCTGGGTTTGCCGTGGGTGCTGCTCGGAGCGCTGTTCGTCGCGGGCCTCGTTATCGCGCCGAACGCGGGTGCCGTCGTCGACCCGAGCGAGCCGTGGAGCGACGCGCTGCTGTTGGCGCTCACCGCCGTGACCGTCATCCCGGCGCTCGTCACTCGGTCGCGCCTCGTCGCCGTGATCTTGGTGGGCGGCGCCGGCTTCGTCGTTGCGCTCTGGTTCTTCGCGTTGGGCGCGATCGACGTCGGCCTCACCCAGCTGCTCGTCGAACTGCTCTCGGTGGTCGCACTCGTTCTGTTCTTGCGGCGCTTGCCGGCCCGCTTCCACGCCGTCCGGCGCTCGCGCGTCGTCGTCACCGCGGCGATCGCTGTTCTCGCCGGGCTCGCCGCAACCGTTGCGACCCTCGTCTTCACGGGGCGGCGGGGGTTGTCGGATGCGGGACGCACGTTCCTGGAATCGGCCTACGACGACACGGGCGGGACGAATGTCGTGAACACGATCTTGGTCGACTATCGCGCCCTCGACACGTTCGGTGAGCTGACCGTCGTCGCCGTCGCCGGCATCGTACTGAGCGCTGTGCTCGCGGCCCGCCGGCTTCTTCCCGAGCGCACCCCCGACGTCGGGGGTCTCGAGTCGACTGCCCTCACCCGTGCCGCCGACAACACCCTGCCGATCCGCGTTGTTGCCCGCTGGGCCGCGCCGATCGTCTTCCTGCTGTCGGCCTACCTGTTTCTCCGGGGACACTACGAGCCGGGCGGAGGCTTCATCGCGGCGCTCGTCGGCGGAACCGGTTTCGCGCTCGCCTACCTCGGAGCGGCGAGTGACACGTCGGCGCCGGTGCGCTGGCCGTACCGTCGTCTC
>DASSWY010000318.1:0-4667 GCA_035704325.1 Microcella sp.
GACGTCGTGTACGTCGCCACCCCGCACCCGATGCACGTCGAGAACGCGCTACTGGCGATTGACGCGGGCAAGCACGTGCTGATCGAAAAGCCCGTCACCCTGAATGAGGCGGATGCGCGTCGCATCGCCGATCGCGCGGCCGAGCGCGGCGTCGTCGTCATGGAGGCGATGTGGACCCGCTTCCTACCGCACATGGTGCGCGTGCGCGAGATCATCGCGTCGGGAGCGCTCGGCGAGGTGCGCACGGTCATCGCCGACCACACGCAGTCCCTCCCGACGAACCCCGAGCACCGACTGCAGAACCCCGAGCTCGGGGGCGGCGCCCTGCTCGACCTCGGCATCTACCCGGTGTCGTTCGCGGTCGACGTGCTCGGAATGCCGAGTGGCATTCGCGCCCACGCCTCCATGACCCCGACCGGGGTCGATCGCCAGACGGCGATGATCTTCGACTACGCCGACGGGCGCCAGGCCGTGCTGCACACGGCGCTCGACACGGCGGGGCCCAACCGAGCCGCCATCATCGGCACTGAGGGCGCCATCGAGATCGATCGGGTCTTCTACACGCCGACGTCGTTCACGCACTACGACCGCAGCTGGTCGGTCGTCGAGCGCTTCGAGCACCCTGTCGCGACCCGTGGCATGCAGTTCCAGGCGTCCGAGCTCGAAGCGCGCGTTGCCGGGCGGCCGGCTGCTGTGCTGCCGTTCGACGAGTCGATCGCGATCATGGGGCTGCTCGACGAGGTGCGCCGTCAGATCGGCCTCGTGTACCCCGCCGAACGCTCGTAGCGACGGCTATCGACGGTCGCCGTCTGTGAGGGCCCGTCGAGACCGATGCGTATCATGGCCGGGTGACTGAGTCGAGCGAGCCCCGCAGCCGGAGGGCCGCCCGCCCCCCGCGCGAGGGCTTTGCGGGCTGGGTGACGCGGCACCGCGTCGCCGTCACGGCGACGGCACTCAGCGTCGTCTTCGCCCTGCTGGGAACCGGGGCCGTCTTCGTCGGCGTCGCCGTGGGCGAAGATCGAGCGTCGGCGGCGATCGTCGACGTGGTTGCCCCCGATGCCCTTGCGATCCCCGAGCCGGAGCCTGAGCCCGAGCCCGACCCGCGACCGACCCCGGGCGACGACACCTCGGCGAGCCCGCTGCGCACCTGCACCATCTCGACTCCTGCCGGCGACCCGCGGCTCGGCGCCTTCGCCGGGTACGTCATCGATCTGGCGACCGGCGACACCCTGTACGACCGATCGGGCGCCGTCGGCCAGCCCGCGGCGAGCGGCATGAAGGTGCTCACCGCATCCGCGGCTCTCGCATCGTTGGGGCCCGATTTCCGCATGAGCACGCGCGTGGTGGCGGGCGCCGAGCCCGGCACGGTGGTGCTGGTCGGTGGCGGCGACGTGACCCTCAGCGCGCTCGCCCCCGGGCAAGAGAGCGTCTACGTCGGCGCTCCGAAGCTCGCCGACCTCGCGGCGCAGACCGTTGCCGCGTACGCGCAGGCGAACCCTGACGCACCGGCGATCACGCGGGTGCTGCTCGATTCGTCGTACTTCCCCGAGGCCGACCACTGGGATTCGACGTGGGAACGACGCCTCATGGGGCAGGGTTTCACGGCCGAGGTCACGGCGCTGCAGGTCGACGGGGACCGCTCGAACCCGCGTGCGCAGACGAGCCCGCGTTCGCAAGACCCGATCGGGCGCGCGGGCACGGCGTTCGCGCAGGCGCTCGCCGCCGCCGGCAACCCGGGCGGCCAGCCGGCGATCGAGCGCGGTACCGCTGGCGGCGGGGCCGTTCTTGGCGAGGTGCGTTCGCAGCCCGTGTCGCAGCTGATTCAGCCCATGCTGCGTGAGAGCGACAACTCGCTCGCCGAGACCCTGGGACGGCTGATTTCGCATCACTATGGCCTCGGTGGCACCGCCGCGAGCCTGACCGATGCGTTTACCCGAGCGTTGTCGACTTATGGCGTGCCCACCGAAGGCCTGCTCATTCGGGATGCGTCGGGGCTCTCGTTCGCCAACGAGATTCCCCCGGCGTACCTCGCGCAACTGTTCACCGTGATCGAGCGCACGCCCTCGATGAGTGAAATCACCGCGGGGCTGCCCGTCGCGGGCCAGACCGGAACGCTCCGCAACCGCTTTAACGGAGCGAACGCGGCGGCGGCTGGCGCGGTCACGGCAAAAACCGGCTTCATCACGAACGTCTACACGCTGTCGGGGCTGATGACGGCGGCCGACGGCAGCCGACTCGCGTTCAGCTTGTACGCGCTCGGGCCGGTCAACGATTCGGCCCGGCCCGCTCTCGACACTCTGACGACCGCGATCTACTCGTGCGGCAATAATCTCTCTAACCTGTAGCCCGATCCCGTCCGGAGGCGTCATGTCCCGCGCACTGCTCATCATCGACGTGCAGAACGACTTCACCGAGGGCGGCGCACTGGGCGTCGACGGGGGAGCAGCGGTCGCGCAGGCCATCACCGACTACCTCAGCGAGAACCCCGATCTCTACGACGTCGTCATCGCTTCTCGCGACTGGCACGACGGCGACAACGACAACGGCGGCCACTTCGCCGCCGAGGATGCTGCCCCCGACTTTGTCGACACCTGGCCGGCTCACTGCGTGGCCGGCACCGAGGGCGCCGAGTATCACCCCGCGATCGACACGGGCCTGATCGACATCCACGTGCGGAAGGGCCAGGGCGTGCCCGCGTACTCGATCTTCGAGGGCACGACCGATGACGGCCGAGCGCTGCCCGTCGCCCTTGATGCGCTCGGCGTGACGCACGTCGACGTCGTCGGCATTGCGACTGACTATTGCGTGCGGGCCTCGGCGCTCGACGCGCTCGGCTCGGGCCGCGAGGTGCGGGTGTTGCGCGACCTCGTCGCCGGCGTCGCCGCCGAGTCGAGCGAGGCCGCCCTGCACGAGATCGCTGCCGCGGGTGGGCGCGTTGAGGTGGCCGGTCGCGCCTAGCGTCCCGACGCCGAGCTGGCCCCCATCAGGAGGTCTCGGCGGGTGCCTCATCCTTCGGCACGAGCAGTTGATGCTGCGCGAGGTCGCGATAGAGCGGCACATCCTGCACGAGCTCGGCGTGGGTTCCCGTTCCGACGACCCGCCCGTGCTCGAGCACGACGATCTGGTCGCTGTCGACGACGGTCGACAGGCGATGGGCGATGACGATCAGCGTGCGGTTCTCGGCGACGGCGTCGATCGCGTCGCGCATGAGCTGCTCATTCAGCCCGTCGAGCGACGAGGTCGACTCATCCAGCAGCAGGATCGGGGGAGCGGCCAGCAGTGCCCGCGCGATCGCGAGGCGCTGACGCTCACCGCCCGACAGCATGACGCCGTCTTCGCCGACCTGCGCGTCGAGCCCCGCGTCGGTGCGGTCGAGCACACTGCCGAGGTTCACCCGCCGCAGCACCTCGACGCACTGTTCGTCGCTGGCGCCGGGGGTGCCGAGCAACAGGTTGTCGCGCAGGGTGCCGGCCAGCACCGGGGCATCCTGTTCGACGTAGCCGATGCGGCTGCGCAGTTCGGTGCGGTCGAGCGCGCGAATGTCGACGCCCGCCATGCGAATGACACCGTCGGTGGGGTCGTAGAAGCGTTCGATGAGCGCGAGCACCGTCGACTTGCCGGCGCCGCTCGGGCCCACGAGCGCGGTGCGCGAGCCCTGCGGCACGGCGAAGCTCACGCCGCGAAGCACCGTGGTGTCGCGCTGCTCGGCCTCGCCCACGACCTCGGCGATCGCCTTCTCGGCCTCGGTCTTGTGCGCGGCCTCGGGGTAGCGGAAGTGCACCGCGTCGAAGGCGATCGCTGCCCGGTCTTCCGTGGCGGGCGCCGGCGTGACACCGGCGTCAGACTCGGCCTCGCTCGGCAACGCGATGATCTCCTGAATGCGGCCGAGCGCGCCGAGCGCGCTGTTCACGCTCGTCACGGCCCCAAAGGCCTGACCGAGCGGCCCGATGATCAAGAACAGAAAGAGGATGAACGCCACGAGGTCGGCGATTCCGATCGCCCCCGAGGCGACGCGATAGCCGCCGACCCCCAGCACGACGAGGAACGAGATCTGCAGCGCGATGGAGGAGATCGGCACGACGAGGGCCGAGATTTTCGCGACGGTAATTCCCTGCTTCCAGGCGCCCCGCGCATCCTCATCGACCGTCGCGATTTCGCGGTCGGTCGCGTTCGCGGCGCGCACCGTGCGCACCGACGAGATCGCGCGCTCAACGGCGGCGGTCAGGTCGCCCACCTTCTCTTGCGCCTTGCGGCTCGCCACGCGGATGCGCCGCGACAGCACGACGACCGTCACGACCGACACGGCGATGACGAGCAGGGTGAGCCCGAGCAGCAGCGGGTCGATGATCAGCATCGCGATGATCGCGCCGACGAAGATGAGGCTGCCGCCGATCGCCTCTACGAGGCCCTGCGTCAAGACGGCACGCAACAGGGTGGTGTCGCTGCCGACCCGGCTGACGAGGTCGCCCGTGCGGCGCTGGTCGAACTCGCTGATCGGCAGGTGCAGCATGCGGCGCACGAGCGTGCGGCGGCTCGACAGCACGACGCCCTCACCGGTGCGCTGCAGCAGGTAGTGGCCGAAGCCGCTGAGCAGAGCGCTGATGATCACGAGGGCGACAAGCACGGCGACGAGACCGCCGAGCGGCTCGTTCGCCTCCACCAGCGTG
>DASSWY010000328.1:0-3617 GCA_035704325.1 Microcella sp.
CGCTCCATGCCCCGCTGGCTGAGCTCAGCGCCGCGGAAGAAGTTGCCACCGCCGACGACGATCGCGACCTCGACGCCGCTCGCCGCAGCCTCCGCGATCTCGCGGGCGATGGCCCCCACCACGTCGGGGTTCACGCCCAGCTGGCCTCCCCCGAACGCCTCTCCGGACAGCTTCAACAGGACACGGCGGCGGGTTTCAGACACGGGGCTCCTTGACGGCAAACAGCAAGCGGACGGGCGGGTTCAGGCTAGCGGGGTACGCGGGGCAGAAAGAAGGGGTCCGACCCGCGATGCGGATCGGACCCCTGTCAGCACGAGTTAGGCGCCGACCTTGAAACGGGCGAAGCCCGTCACGGTCAGACCGGCATCCTTCAGCACCTGCGCAACCGAGAGCTTGTTGTCGCGGGCGTAGTCCTGCTCGAGCAGGGCAACCTGCTTGAAGAAGGCACCCACGCGACCCTCGACGATCTTCGGCAGAGCAGCTTCGGGCTTGCCCTCGTTGCGCGAGATCTCTTCGACGATGCGGCGCTCGTTGTCGACCGTCTCGGCCGGAACGTCCTCACGCGTCAGATACTGCGGGTCGGCGAACGAGATGTGCTGCGCAATGCTGCGCGCCGTCTCGGCGTCGTCACCCGAGTAGGCGACGACAACACCAACCTGCGGGGGCAGGTCCTTGTTCGTGCGGTGCAGGTAGACGGCGAACTTCTCGCCGGTCAGCCGCGCGACGCGGCGCAGCTCCATCTTCTCGCCGATGATCGCGGCTTCGCCGTCGATCAGCTCGGCGACCGTGCCGCCGTCGGCGGGAGCGGCCGCACCCTCTTCGGCGGTGGAAGCACCGGCAGCGGAAACCGCGACCAGCACCTTCTCGCCGAGAGCGCCGAACTTCTCACCCTTGGCCACGAAGTCGGTCTCGCAGGCGAGCTCAATCATCGTGACGGCCCCGTCGCCCTCGTGGGCGGCGATGAGGCCCTCGCTCGTCGAGCGGTCGGCGCGCTTCGCGTTGCCCTTCGCACCCTTCAGGCGCAGAATCTCGGTCGCCTTGGCGATGTCGCCGTCGGCTTCCACAAGGGCGTTCTTGGTGTCGACCATGCCGGTGCCCAGCTGCTCGCGCAGGGCCTTGATGTCGGCCAGGCTCACGTTAGCCATGGAAATGTGTCTCCCTCAATAGGTTCGTTACTCGGATGCGGGGGCCGCGGCCTCGGCGTCAGCCTCGGTCTTCGTCGCGGCAGCCTTCTTCGCGGGGGCCTTCTTGGCAGGAGCCTTCTTCGCCGGCTTCTCGGCGGCAGGCGCCTCCTCAGCGGCAGGGGCCTCGTCGGCAGCGGGCGCTTCCTCGGCAGCCGGGGCGTCCTCGGCAGCAGGCGCCTCGGCGGCGGGGGCGTCCTCGGCGGCGGGCGCCTCAGTAGCAGCCTCGGCCTGGCCGGCCTCGAGCAGCTCGCGTTCCCACTCGGCCATCGGCTCGACGGCCGACACATTGCCCTCGGCCGCGGGCGCCTGGTGGCGCTCGATGAGGCCCTCTGCGGCGGCGTCGGCGATGATGCGCGTCAGCAGCGCGACCGAACGGATGGCGTCGTCGTTACCCGGAATCGGGTACGCGAGCTCGTCGGGGTCGGCGTTCGTGTCGAGGATGCCGATCACGGGGATACCGAGCTTCTTGGCCTCGTCGATCGCGAGGTGCTCGCGCTTCGGGTCGACGACCCAGATGGCGCTCGGGGTCTTCGTGAGGTTACGGATACCGCCGAGCGACTTGTGCAGCTTGTCGAGCTCGCGCTTCTTGATCAAGAGCTCCTTCTTGGTGAAGCCCTTGGTCGTGTCGTCGAAGTCGATCTCTTCCAGCTCCTTCATGCGCTGCAGGCGCTTGGAGACGGTCTGGAAGTTCGTCAGGAGGCCACCGAGCCAACGCTGGTTGACGTAGGGCTGGCCGACGCGGGTCGCCTGCTCGGCGATCGATTCCTGCGCCTGCTTCTTCGTGCCGACGAACAGGATGGTGCCGCCGTGGGCGACGGTCTGCTTCGCGAAGTCGTAGGCCTTGTCGATGTAGGCCAGCGACTGCTGCAGGTCGATGATGTGGATGCCCGAGCGCTCGGTCAGGATGAAGCGCTTGACTTTCGGGTTCCAGCGGCGGGTCTGGTGCCCGAAGTGCACGCCGCTGTCGAGCAGCTGGCGAATGGTAACGACGGCCATGGCCGTACTCCTTCTGTGTTCTCAGTTGTCGCTCCCGGCCGGTCGGCGGGAGCCCTGGTGCCCGAGCGCTGCCCCGACCCGCACGGATGTTGCCCGGTTTCCCGGGCGGTGTGGGACTGATAGGGGTGTGCGCCGCATTCGGACACGCGAAGTCAGCCGCACAGGGCGACTGCTGAGCACACTCTATCACCGCGAGCGCCACTCCCCCACGGGAGACAGCGCGGCGCGCTCGTCCCCGAATCGCGCGACGCGCATCCCCTGCCGCGTCTGGTGCGGCCACGATGCAATCCATGTGGGTCTTCGCTTCGCGCGCCCGGTGCGCGCTCGTCATGGTGGCGGCGCTCGGGATGCTCGCGCTCGTCTCCGGCGCCGCTCCCGTCGTCGACGGGGGCGTCTCTCAGGCGCATCCCGGCTGGACATGGCCGGTCGACGGCGCGCGCACGATTGTGCGGCCATTTGCCGCGCCGCCCACTCCCTACGCCGCGGGCCACCGGGGCGTGGATCTCGCGGCCCCCGCGATCGGCGCGCCGGTCGTCGCGCCCGTCAGCGGGGTTGTGCACTTCGCCGGCATGGTGGTGGACCGTCCGCTCGTCACGATCCGAGCGGGAGAGCTGCTCGTCACGCTCGAACCGGTCGCCCCGGGTGTTGTCGAGGGCGAGAGCGTGCGCGCGGGCGACACGATCGGCCTGCTCGAGCCTGGGCACTGCGGCACCCGGGAGTGCCTGCATGTCGGTGTGCGCCTCCGGGGCGAGTACGTGTCGCCGCTGCTCTACCTGGGCGGGCTGCGTCGAGCGGTGCTCTTGCCCCTCGAGGCCCCCTAGGTGCTGTCAGTGCGCCGAGAGCGGCGCGCTCACGCTCGCGGATGCGCCGTCCGGTAGGCGCTTGCCAGTCGCTCGGCGCTCACGTGGGTGTAGATCTGAGTGGTGCCGAGGCTCGCATGGCCAAGGAACTCTTGCACGGCACGGAGGTCGGCACCGCCGTCGAGCAGGTGGGTCGCCGCGGTGTGGCGAAAAGCGTGGGGGCCCGAGGGCCCTGCCCCGGGCAGCTCGGCCAAGAGAGATGCACCCAGTGCGTACACCGAGCGGCTCCCCAGTCGCTGCCCCCGCGCGCCCACAAACACCGCGTCGTGGGGGGCGCCGTGGGCGCCGGTCCGTCGCTGACCGTCGCGAGCATCCACGGTCGACAGCAGAGCGGGTCGACCCTCGTCGAGGTACGCGCGCAGGGCCCGCCCGGCCGGCACGCCAAACGGCACAACGCGCTCTTTGGCGCCCTTTCCGGTGACGCGCAGCGTGCGGCGCTCGTGATCGATGTCGCCCCGATCGAGGCCGACCAGCTCGCTCACGCGCAACGCACTCGCGTACAGCAGCTCGATGACGGCGACGTCACGCAATGCGGCGGGATCTCCT
Organism: Microcella sp.; assembly: GCA_035704325.1. Classification (GTDB taxonomy): domain Bacteria; phylum Actinomycetota; class Actinomycetes; order Actinomycetales; family Microbacteriaceae; genus Microcella. Next base: position 3,587 of record DASSWY010000328.1, read on the forward strand.
CCGCTCGCGTGATCGGCGAGCCGAGCAAGCA
>DASSWY010000351.1:0-5475 GCA_035704325.1 Microcella sp.
GGCGGCGGGGGGCGGCGCGGGCGTGCTGGTCCTCGACGACGGCGCGGAGCATCCGTTCGATCGCATCCTCGTCGCGACGGGCCGCCGCCCCCGCACGGCCGGTCTCGAGCTGGACGCGGCCGGCGTACGCGTCGACGAGCGCGGCTACATCACGATTGACGGCGCCCTGCGCACCAGCAACCGCCGCATTCGGGCGGCCGGTGACGTCGCGGGGCTTCCGGCGTTCACGCATCTCGCCGGAGTCGGCGGCTCGGCGGCGGCGACGAACGCCGTGTTGGGCCTGCGCCGCGGCATCGACCTCGACGCCGTGCCGCGCGTCACCTTCACCGACCCCGAGGTTGGCGCGGTGGGCGCGGGGCTCGCGGAGGCCGCCGAGCGCGGCTGGAGCACCCACGAGGTCGCCCTCGACGACACCGACCGCGCCATCGCGGAGGGACGAACGACGGGTTTCGCCCGCATCGTCGTGGATGCGCGGGGCCGGGTTCGCGGGGCGACGATCGTCGGCCCGCGTGCCGGCGAGACCCTCGGTGAGGCGTCGCTTGCGGTGACCCACGGGCTGACGACGAGCCAGCTGGCGGCGGCGACCCACGCGTACCCGACGTACTCGGACGCGCTGTGGAACGCGGCGGTCGCGCACGTGCGCGAGCGGCTCGAACGCCCACCCCTGGCACCCGCGATCCGCGTGCTGCGGGCCGTGCGCTCGCTCGTCGTGCGCTGAGCGCGCCTGCGGGCATTCAGCGCAGGGCGCGGTAGCCCACCACCATGCGCTGCACGGCGCTAACCGCGACGACGGCGGCCCAGACGACGGCGATCGGCGCGGCCCAGAACGGCACGATCAGCCACAGAGCATGCACCGTGATGGTCTCGGTGCCCTCGGCGATGCGGCCAAGGAACGACAGCGAACGCCCGTCGTCGATCGTGCGGCCTGTGCGCTCGGCAATCGACGAGAACGCGAGGAACGCAGCGCCGTTGACGTAGTACGCAAACAGCACGAGCAGGAACGGCCACCAGGGCGCGTCGAACGCAGCACTCGCGCCAATCGCGACGCCCACGACACCGGCGCCGTAGGCCACGAAGTCGGCGGTGATGTCGAGGAAGCCGCCGGCCTCGCCCGGTGAGCCACGGCCGTCGGCGCGACGCCGTCGGGCGAGCGCGCCGTCGAGCCCGTCGATCACCCGCGACACAAGCCACAGCACGAGGGCGACGGCCCACCACTGCAGCGCGGCGGCCGTTGCCGAGGCGAGTCCGAGCCCCAGCCCGGTCAGCGTGAGCCCATCGGGCGTGATGCCCGGTCGGTCGAGGATGCGCGCCGCGCCCGCGAGGGGACCGTTCAGGATGCGCCGCACCGGCTGGTCGAGCATCAGAGCGTTCCGCGCTTCTTCATCCACCACGCGCCCACGATGCCCGCGAGGCTGAGCACGCCGAGGGCGCCGAGCGCGATCCAGACGCGCCCATCGAGCTCGACGCCGTACGCACCGATGGCGACGTAGGCCGCGATGCCGGGAAGCATTCCGATCGCGGTACCCAGCAGGTAGTCGCGCTGCCGCAAACCCGTGAGGCCGGAGGCGTAATTGATGACCGTGAACGGGATAATCGGCACGAGCCGCACCGCGATGACCGCGGGGAGTCCTCGTTCGCTGAGCAGCGCATCCACCCGATCGATGCGGGCGCCGACGTACTGTTCGACCGCGTCACGGCCGAGCGCCCGCCCCAGCACAAACGCCGTCGTCGCCCCCAGCATGGCGCCGAAGATGACGATCGGAATCGCCTGCCAGAACCCGAACAGGGCGCCAGCGGCGATCGATAGCACGGCCTTCGGCGCGGGGGTGAGCGTGATGGCCCCGTACGCGAGCGCGAACACGAGCACGCCGATCACGCCGGCGTCGTCAACCGCCGCCCGCACCTCGTCGACCTCGGGAAGATCGACGAGCAACCCAACCACCACGGCGACCGCGACGAACACAACGAAGATGCCCGCGCGCATGGCAACTCCGCGGCGCGACAGCGACACCCGACCCGCCTCGGGGGAACCTTCGCCGTTTTCATCCATGCGTGCGTCATTGTATGAGTGCCAACCACGTCGAAGGAGACCCGTGAAACCCTCCCCCCGCATCGCACGCCGACTGTCGGTCGTGCTCGCCGCCGGTTTGACCGTCGGCCTCGCCGCCTGCTCTGCCCCCGCCGCCGGCGATGACCAGCAGTACGAGAGCTGGGAGGAAGTCGTCGCGGCCGCCGATGGACAGACCGTCAAGCTCTGGATGTACGGCGGTGACGAGCAGGGCAACGCGTACGTCAACGACGTGCTCGTGCCCGCGGCGGCCGAGCTCGGGGTCACGCTCGAGCAGGTGCCGATCGCCGACACGCCGGATGCCCTCAACCGCATTCTCAGCGAGGTTCAGGCCGGCGAGACGAGCGGCGAGGTCGACCTCGTGTGGGTCAACGGCAACAACTTCGGCACGGGCAAAGAAGCCGGCGCGTGGGAGTGCGGCTGGACGGACCTCTTGCCGAACATGGCGCTGACCGACCCCGACGACCCGCTGCTCGAGAACGACTTTGGCACCCCAGTGGATGGCTGCGAGGCCCCCTGGCACAAGGCGCAGTTCACGCTCGTGTACAACAGCGACACGGTCACCGACGTGCCGACGAGCTATGACGAGCTGCTCGCGTGGGCCGAGGCGAACCCCGGCCGCTTCACCTACCCTGCCCCGCCGGACTTCACGGGCTCGGTGTTTGTGCGCGAGATGCTGTACGCCGTGAACGGCGGCCCCGACGTCGTGCCGCTCGCCTACAGCGAGGACGCGTTCGCCGAATTCACCCCGGCCCTGTTCGACGAGCTCGAGCGCATCGAGCCGTTCCTGTGGCGCGAGGGCAGCACCTACCCGCAGAACTCGAATGAGTTGAACGAGCTGTACGCGAACGGCGAGGTCGACTTCACGATGACCTACGGCCCCGCGACCCTCACCCAGCTGGTCGCCGATGGCACCTACCCCGCCGGCACAAAGGTGCTGACGTTCGACGAGGGCACCGTCGGCAATGCCAGCTTCCTGGGCCTCGCCTCAACCTCGGGCAACAAAGCGGGCGCCATGGTCGTCGCGAACCTCGCCCTCTCGCCCGAGCAGCAGGCCGCGAAGGCCGATCCCGACGTCTGGGGTCAGTTCACGGTGCTCGACGTTGACCTGCTGAATGCCGAGCAGCGCGCGCTGTTCGACGCCCTGCCCGAGTCGCCCGTCGTGCCGAGCTACGACGTGCTGAGCGAGAACGCGAACCCCGAGCTGTCGTCGGCCTGGGTCACGCCCATCGACGAGGCGTGGCGCGAGCGCGTTCTCACGCAGTAGGGCCGGACTCACCACGATGCGGGAAACCCCGGGGCCGGGCGCTGCCACGCGTGCGCGACCCCGGGCATCCTCAGGGCGGCTGCGCGCCCTGCTGCTCGTCGCACCCGCCGTGCTCATCGCGGGCTTCGTCGTCGTGGGGGGCATCGGCGTGGCGCTGGTGCAGAGCCTCGGCCTTATGCCGCTCGTCGGCCAGGCGCAGCTGTCGTTCGACGCCTATACGGCGAACACCGACGAGCTGCTGACGGGGCTCGGGCTCTCGCTCGCGATCGCGACCGCGTCGACCGTGTTGTCGTGCGCGATCGGGCTGACGGCGGCCGTGATCATCACCCAGGGGCGCATCAGCGGCCGGGTGGTCGCCGCCCTCAGTGCGCTCACCATCCCCGTGCCGCACCTGATCGGTGCGGCGGCGATCGGCCTGCTCGTCGCCGATTCGGGGCTGATCCCCCGCACGCTGGGCCTCACGCCCGCGCAGTGGCCCGACCTCGTCGGCGGGCCGTGGTGGGTGGCCGTCGTGCTCGAGTACACCTGGAAGGAGTCGGCCTTTGTCGCCCTCGTCGTCGCCGGTGTGCTCGCCACGCGGGTCGCCCAGTACGACGAGACGGCGGCGTTGCTGGGTGCCTCCCGTGCCCGCCGGCTGCGCCACGTCGTCATTCCGCTCGCCCGGCCGGCTGTCATCGTCAGCGCGGTGATCATCTTCGTCTACACCTTCGGCTCGTACGAGGTCGCGTGGCTGCTCGGGCGGCCCTACCCGGAGCCGCTGCCCGTGCTGGCCTTCCGGCTGTTCACGTCCATCTCGCTGACATCTCGGCCCGAGGCGGCCGCCGTTGCGGTCGTCACGACCGCCGTCGCGCTCACCGTTGTCGCGATCGGCATGGCGGCACTCAAGCGCACCCCGCTGTGGAGGTGAGAGCACCGTGGCGATGATGATTCCCTACGGCCAGCGGGTCACCCCCGACGACCGCACGACCGCGACCCGCGGGCTGATGCGGCCGCGGCCGGGTGGGCGGGCGCTCCGCGTCACGCTGGCAGCCCTTCTGGCCGCATGGTTTGCGTTGCCGCTCGTGCCGCTGTTGCTGTGGTCGGTGGCGAACCGCTGGTCGTTCCCGGCGGTCCTGCCCACCGAGTGGGGGCTCGACGGGCTCGCGACCGCCCTCGCGCAGGGCGGCGTGCCCGCGTTCGGCCGATCGTTCCTGTTGGGGCTCGCGGTCGCCGCGATCGCGACGCCGCTCGGCGCACTCGCGGCGCGCGCCCTCACGATGGGCCGGGTTCCCGCCGCACGACTGGTCAGCGCGATTCTGCTGGCGCCCCTCGCCCTGCCGGCGTTTGTCGCGGTCATGGGGCTCACGATCGTGCTGCTGCGTGCCCAGGTGCCCGCGCCCGCCGCGGTGCTGCTGCTGCTCGTTGCCGCCGCCCTGCCGTACACGGTCTACACGATGCGCGTCGCCTACGCGGCCCACGACCTCGCCTACGAAGACGAGGCGCGCACCCTGGGTGCGAGCGCGGGCCACGTGCTGTGGCGCGTGCACCTGCCGCTCGTCGCGCCGGGTCTTGCTCGCGCGGCCTTCCTCGCCTTCCTCGTCGGGTGGAGCGACTACGTCGTCACCGTGCTCGTCGGCGGCGGCACCCTCGTCACCCTGCCTCTGCTCGTGGGCTCGTACGCCGCGGGGGTGGGCAACGACGCCGTCGTCGCCGTGCTGTCGCTGGCTGCAATCGTGCCGCCGCTCGTCCTGCTTCTCGCCCTCGGCCGCTTTGGCCGCCGCTACCCCAGCGCCCGCTTCAGTGGGCCAACGCCCAGCCGCTCCCCGAAAGGTTCGCCGTGAGCGCCACCCTGAGACTCGATGCCCTCTCGAAGACCTTCGACGGGGCGAACCACGCCGCCGTCGACGACGTCTCGTTCACGGTGGCCGCCGGCGAGTGCCTGGCGATCCTCGGCCCGTCGGGGTCGGGCAAGTCGACCGTGCTGCGCTCGATCGCGGGCCTCGACGTGCCGAGCAGTGGACGCATTCTCGTTGACGGCACCGACGTGGCCGGCCTCGCCCCCGAACGCCGCGGCATGGCGATGGTCTTTCAGCGCCCCCTGCTCTTCCCGCACCTCAGCGTGCTCGACAACGTCGCGTTCGCGGGCGTCGTCGGCGGGCAG
>DASSWY010000055.1:0-3275 GCA_035704325.1 Microcella sp.
GTCACGCGCCCCTCGCCGAAGTCGTCGTGACGGATGCGGTCGCCGACCTCCAGCGTCAGGTCGCCGTTGTCGCGCACCGACGCCGTCACCCGGTTCGCCCACTCGGTCTTCGGCTTGCCGGGCGGCAACGACGTGCCGTACGAGAAGGAGGGCTTCGACGAGCCGAGCTGACGCTGGCCGCTTCCGCCGCGCATCCCCATGCCGGGCGAATCGCGCCAGTCGATGAGTTCGGCGGGAATCTCTTGCAGGTAGCGGCTCGGGGCGGCGACCTGCGTGTCGCCGAAGGTCGAGCGCGTCATGGCGAGGCTCAGGTGCAGCTTCTTGCGGGCGCGCGTGATGCCCACGTAGAACAGGCGCCGCTCTTCGGCGGGCCCGCCCGGTTCGGAGGCGCTCATCTGGTGGGGAAGCAGATTCTCTTCGACGCCGGTGATGAAGACCGCGTCGTACTCGAGCCCCTTGGCGGTGTGCAGCGTCATGAGCGACACGGTGCCCGACGAGTCGTCGAGGTCGTCGGCCGCGGCGACGAGCGCCACTTCCGTGAGGAAGTCGACGAGCCGCCCCTCGGGGTTGTTCTTCTGAAACTCGCGCGTCACGGCCACGAGCTCTTCGACGTTCTCGGCGCGCGCCTCGTCTTGCGGGTCGCGGCTCGCGCGCAGCAGCTCGAGGTACTTCGTCTTCTCGAGGATTCCGGTGACGATGTCGGGCACGAGCGCCGTCTCGATCGTCGCGCTCGCCTCGTCGAGGATGCGCGCGAGTTCGAGCATCGCACCCGTGACCTTGGGGCCGAGTTTCAGCGCGGCGGCGTCGCTCAGGGCGTCGCGCAGCGTGCCGCCGAGCTCGTCGGCGTGCATTGCGAGCGCCGTTTCCGTTGCCGGGCCGATGCCCCGCTTCGGGGTGTTCAGGATGCGCCGCACCGCGAGCGCGTCTGCGGGGTTCGCGATCGCCACGAGGTACGCCATCACGTCTTTGATCTCGGCGCGCTCGTAGAACTTCGTGCCCCCGAGCACCCGGTACGGGATCGCCGAGCGGATCAGAATTTCTTCGAGCGCTCGGGTCTGCGCGTTCGTGCGGTAGAACACGGCCATCTGGTTGTACGGCATGCCGCCGTCGTGCAGGGTCGTGATCTCGTCGGCGACGAACTGGGCCTCGTCGTGCTGGCTGTAGCCGGTGAAGCCGGTGATCTTGTCGCCCGCGCCGACCGCGGTGAAGAGGTTCTTGGCGATGCGGTCGAAGTTGTTGGCGATGACGGCGTTCGCCGCGTCGAGAATCGTCTGTGTCGAGCGGTAGTTCTGCTCGAGCAGGATCACCTCGGCACCCGGGAAGTCGCGCTCGAACTCGACGATGTTGCGAATGTCGGCGCCGCGGAAGGCGTAGATCGACTGATCGGAGTCGCCGACCACCGTGAGCTTCGCGGGCGGGATCGCCCCCGTCGCATCCGTTTCGATGCGGGTGTCGGCCGGCACGTGCTCGGGCCGTACGCCGCGCGTCAGCTCGCGAATGAGTGCGTACTGCGCGTGGTTGGTGTCTTGGTACTCGTCGACGAGCACGTGACGGAAGCGCCGCTGGTAGAGCGCCGCCACCTGCGGGAATGCGCGAAACAGGTACACCGTCTGACCGATGAGGTCGTCGAAGTCGAGCGCGTTCGCGCGCGTGAGCTCGGCCGTGTACCGCCGGAAGATCTCGAGGAACATGACCTCGGTCGGGTCGTTCTGGTTGTACTGGCGGGCGAACGCGTCGGCGTCGATGAGTTCGTTCTTGAGGCGCGAGATCTTGCCGGCGACGGCCGAAACGGTGAGCCCGAGGGTGTCGGCCTGCAGTTCTTTCACGATGCGCTTGATCAATGCGCGCGAGTCGGCCGAGTCGTAGATGGTGAACGCCTGGGTCATGCCGAACTGCTGCGCCTCGCGCCGCAGGATGCGCACGCACGCCGAGTGGAACGTCGAGATCCACATGCCCTGGGCGGCCTCGTGGCCGATCAGGTGGCCGACGCGTTCCCGCATCTCAGCGGCCGCCTTGTTCGTGAACGTGATCGCGAGAATCTGGCTGGGCCACAGCTCGCGGTCGCGCAACAGGCGGGCGATGCGTCGGGTCAGCACGCTCGTCTTGCCCGAGCCGGCACCGGCGACGATCAAGAGCGCCTCGGCCCGCGACTGCACGGCAGCGAGCTGACGCTCATTGAGCCCGGCCAGCAGGGGGTCGGCGGCCGGCTCGGCCTGCCAGGGGTCGGGCACGGTGTCGGCGTCGGGAGGAAGCAGCGTCATGACCGCCCCAGTCTAGGTCGCCGCACCGACACCGCTCTGGCTACGCGAGGGCCTCGCGCACGAGGTCGGGGTGGTCGGCGAAGACCCCGTCAACCCCTGTGGCACACACCGCCGCGAACCACGCGTGCCAGTCGCCGTGCGCCGCGGCCGAGGCGCCGAGGCGGTGCCGCTCGGGCAGGAAGCGGTTCTCGGGGCGCAGGGTCCAGGTGTAAACCTCGAGCCCGCGCTCGTGCGCGCGCGTGACCAACTCGCGCGACAGGGCGGCCGTTTCGACACTCAGCCCGTGCATCCCGGCCGCCCGCAACGCGTCGAGCCCCTCGTCGCTGCGTTGGGATTCCCACGTCGGCGCCCCTCGCCCGAGCGCCGCGACGAGATCGGCCGCAGCACCCGACTTCTCGTGCAGGTACACAAAGCGGGCCCGCAGAGCGCGCTGTCGAAGGTCGTTCAGCACGCCCTGCTCAAACGACTCGACAACCAGCGGCGCCGTGCCGCCCCTCGCCCGCCAGCGGATCACCTCCCGCTCGAGCAGCCGCGCCATGTCGAATCCGGCCGCGGCGAAGTACGTCGCGTGCTTGACCTCGACCACCACGGTCACCGGGCGCGGTGCGGCGTCGATGATGTCGAGCACGTCCTCGAGCCGCAGTACTGGGTACCGGCCGTCGAACCGCGTCGAGGCCGGGCGCACGCGGGGAAGGCGTTCGCGTGCCCGCAGCGTCGCCAGCTCCGCCCACGTGAAGTCTTCGGTGAACCAGCCGCTCAGCTTCTGCCCGTCAACGACCCGCGTCGTGCGCCGGTCGGCGAACTCGGGGTGCTCGGCGACGTCGGTCGTGCCGCCGATCTCGTTCTCGTGCCGCACCACGAGCACCCCGTCGCGGGTCGGCACGATGTCGGGCTCCACGGCGTCGGCACCGAGGGCGATCGCCAGTTCGTAGGCGGCGCGCGTGTGTTCGGGGCGGTAACCGCTCGCCCCCCCGATGCGCGATGACGAGGGGATGCTCTGGCCGCGTTTCCTTT
>DASSWY010000141.1:0-2612 GCA_035704325.1 Microcella sp.
CGTGTGCGCGGTGCTGAGCTGCTGGCTCGTGCTCATCGGCTGGTCCCTCATGGGCGACGCGGTCGCGCACGCCGTTCTGCCGGGCGTCGTGCTCGCCTACCTCGTCGGAGCCCCCTTCGCGATCGGCGCCCTCGTCTTCGGCCTGCTCGCCGTGCTGCTGATCGGCATCGTGCGCGACACCTCGCGGGTCAAAGAGGATGCTGCGATCGGCATCGTTTTTACGTCCCTCTTCGCGCTCGGTATCGTGCTCGTCTCGGTCGTGCCGAGCCAGATCGACCTCGGCCACATCGTGTTCGGCAACATCCTCGGCGTCGGCCCGGCCGACCTCGTGCAGATCGCGGTGATCGGAGCCGTCGCCCTCGCCCTGCTCATCGTGAAACGTCGCGACCTCACCCTCTTCGCGTTCGACCCGGCACACGCGCACTCGATCGGCCTGTCGCCCCGCCGCCTCTCGGCCCTGCTGCTGGGCCTGCTCGCCTTCACCGCCGTCGTCGGCCTGCAGATCGTCGGCGTCGTGCTCGTCGTGGCCCTGCTCATCATCCCCGGGGCCACCGCGCGCCTGCTCACCGACCGCATCCAACGGATGCTCGTCATCGCCCCGCTCATCGCCGCCGCTTCCAGCCTCGTCGGCGTCGCCGCGAGCTACTACCTCGACGTCGCTTCCGGCGGCGCCGTGGTCGTCGTCAACGCGATCGTGTTCTTCGCCGTCTACCTGCTGCACCCGACGCGGGGTCTTGCCGCGCGCATCCGCCGCCCCGCATCGGCGACGGCATAACGTGCGCCGCACGAATGTCGGATCGGCGGCGTACACTCCCCGCATGAACCCGAAGCTGACTGACTATGTCGAGGCGGGGTATGCCCTGACGCCCGAGCAGCGGCTCGAGGCGGCACGGCTTCTGCGCTTGAGTGTCGACCGCGACATCGACGCCGATCAGAGCGCGATCGACGCTGCGTGGGACGACGAAATCGCTCGACGCCTGTCCGACGTCGTCGAGCGTCGAGTCGACCTCGTTGATGGCCGCACTCAACTCGCACAGCTTCGCGCCGAGATCGCCGCGCGCCGCGCGTGAATCGCTCGTGGCGGGAGCATCCCGCTGCAGCCGCTGAGCTTCGCGAGGCCGCGATGTATCTCGAAGACGTGCGTCGAGGGCTCGGCATACGACTTCTCGATGCCGTCGACGCCGCGCTGCGATCGATCCTTGATGACCCCACGGCGTGGTCCATCCACCAGGGCCAAGCGCATGCGCCTCCCGTCCGAACGCGCAGCGTCGCCGGCTTTCGGTACGACATCAAGTATGTCGTCGTGAACGACGAGATAGTCGTTCTCGCTTACGCGCATGAGCGTCGTCGGCCGGATTACTGGGCCGAGCGCGCGAACTAAGAGCGCTGCCATCTATCTGCAGCACCCGCCCGACGCGGGGTCTTGCCGCGCGCATCCGTCGCCCCCTAGCGTCAGCGGCATGACGCGTCCCCTCACCAACTGGCATGCCCGCACCACCCGTGACCGCACCACCGGACAGCGTGCGGCCGATGCCCTCCGCAACGGCATGGGCAGTTGGCCCTTCGTCTTCGCGTTTCTTGCCCTCGTCGGGGCATGGGCGGCCGTGCAGTCAACGGATGCCGCGTGGGATCCGTACCCGTTCATCCTGCTGAACTTGTTCCTCAGCCTCTTGGCGGGCTTGCAGGGCGCGATCCTGCTGATCGCCGCGAAGCGCCAAGACGCGATCTCAGCCTCGCTCGCGCAACACGACTACGAGACGAACGTGGCGGCCGCGCGCGAGATCGAGCAACTGCTCGACATCAACCGTCGCCAGCTTGAACTGCTTGAGCGATTGGTCGCTGAGCGAAACGGGCGCGACCACGGAGCCGCGCGAGACGGCAGCGGCGACCGCGCCTAGAACGTGTCGGGCGAGGGCGTCGACGCGTAGCGAATCGTCACGTCAGCGTGCCGATCGAAGCGGTAGCCGGCACCGCGTACGGTGCGCACGATCTCTTCGTACGCGCCGAGCTTCGCGCGCAGACGCCTGACGTGCACGTCGATGGTGCGCTCGTTCGGCACCTCACCCTCGTGCTCGACCCCCTCGGCCCAGAGTGCCGAAATCAGCTCGTGCCGGTCGATCGTGCGGCCCTCGCGCAGCACCAGGTACTGCAGCAGCTCGAACTCTTTGTAGGTGAGCTGAGCGGTTTCACCGTCGAGCACGACGCGCTTGCGCGAGATGTCGACGATGACGCCCTCGTCGGTGGGCGTCTTTTCGGTCTCACCGCGGTAGCGCGACAGGGCTGCCGGGTCTTGCATGGCGAGGCGCACCACCTCGAGGTCGCGCCCGCCCGCACCGACGGGCGCGAGGGCGACGGCCGCGTGCGTTTCGGCGGCCGGTGCGAGCTCGGCAGTGACCTTCTTCAGCTCGGTGACGTGGCGGCCGAGGTCAATGCCGGCGGCAGCGGCCTTCTTCTCGTCGAGACCGACGTAGAGCACGAAGCCGCGCGGCTCCGTCTGCGGCGCCTGGGCGGCGAGACGGCGCTGAGGGTTGACCCCGGGCGCGGTCGCGGCGGGGCCAGAACTGGGGGGAGTGGGTACGAAACTCATGGTCGAATGCGTCCTTGAAAAGTGT
>DASSWY010000197.1:0-3134 GCA_035704325.1 Microcella sp.
AGACCAGAACTTCACCGCCGATCGCGGCTGGCCGATTCGCTCGTCCTGATGCCGGGAGGTCTGATGGCTGGATCTGCTGACATCGCACTTCGCTGGGCCTCCGTCGGCGATGCGGTGGAAGTCGCGGCGGTGCACATCGCGGCGTGGAAGGTCGCATACGCCGGTCTGCTGCCCGAGGAGATGCTCGACGCGCTCTCGGTCGCGGAGCGCTCGGCCGGCTGGTCGGAGTGGATCTCCGCATCACTCGCCGGTGAACCGACGGACGGCCCGCACGGCCCCAGCCATCGGTTGATCGTCGCGGAGGTCGCTGATCGGATCGTTGGCTGGGCGTCGTTCGGCTCCGGCCGCGATTCCGATGCGCGCCACGACGGGGAGCTTGCGGGTCTGTACGTCCATCCCGACTGGTGGTCGCACGGGGTCGGCGCCACCCTTTTCGCCCGGGTAGAGAACGAACTGGTGACGGAGGGCTTCCGTGCCAGCTACCTCTGGGTTCTGCGGGACAACGCGCGTGCGGTTGGCTTCTACACAACTCGGGGGTGGATCGCTGACGGCGGCGAGAAGTTTCTGCCTGTGGGCGACGACGAGGTCATCCTCGAGGTGCGCCATCGACGGGCGCTGTCAGAGCACTAGCCGGCCCGCGTGCCTTGATTGCTCTGCCCGCAGCGACAGTCCGAAGTGGCCACAGTTCGGAGTCGACGCAGTCCGGAGCCGCAAACGACGAACGGCCCCGCGCAGTGCGGGGCCGTTCGTCGTTGAGACGTGGGTCTAGCTGCCGAAGTTCTTGAAGCGCTGGTTGAACTTCTCGACGCGACCGGCCGAGTCCATGATGCGCTGCTTGCCCGTGTAGAACGGGTGCGAGGCGGCCGAGATCTCGACGTCGATGACGGGGTAGGTCACGCCATCGAGTTCGATCGTCTTGTCGCTCGTGACCGTCGAACGGGTGAGGTAGGTCTCGCCCGACGCCAGGTCGCGGAAAACGACGGGAGCGTAGTCGGGGTGGGTGTCAGCCTTCATTCGTTGGTCCTTGTGGTGTGTGAGAAGTGGAATTCCCCGCTGTTCGGGGCACGCGTGAACGGCCATGTGGCCGACACACGAGTCTAGCAGAGCGCTCGCGGTGCTACGCGGCACGGGCGACGAAACGGTCGCCCTCGCGCCAGACGTTCAGGCCGAGCCCGAACGCCTCGCTGAGTCGCTCGCTCGTGAGCACCTCGTCGAGCGTTCCTGCGGCGATGACGTGCCCCGCCGAAAGCAGGAGCGCGTGCGTGAAGCCGGCGGGGATCTCTTCGACGTGGTGCGTGACCATCACCATCGCCGGCGAGCTCGGTTCGGAGGCGTAGGCGCCGAGCAACTGCACGAGTTCTTCGCGGGCACCGAGGTCGAGGCTCGCGGCAGGCTCGTCGAGCAGCAGCATCTCGGGGTCGGTCATGATCGAGCGCGCGATCTGCACGCGCTTCTGCTCGCCGTCGCTCAGGGTGCCGAAGGTGCGCTCAGCGAACTGGTCGAGCTTCCACTCGCGCAAGACCCGGTGGGCGCGGCGCTCGTCGACCTCTTCGTACTCTTCGTTCCAGCGGCCGGTGACCGAGTGGGCAGCGGTCATCACCGCGTCGAGCACGCGCTCATCGCCCGGAATCTGGCGGGCAAGAGCCGTCGACGCGAAACCGATGCGGGGGCGCAGTTCGCGCACATCGCTGTGGCCCAGTTCTTCGTCGAGCACGCGCACCACACCCGAACTCGGGTGCAGGTGGGAGGCCGCCAGCTGCAGCAGTGTGGTCTTGCCGGCGCCATTCGGGCCGAGCACGACCCAGCGCTGGTCGTCCTCGACCTGCCAGTGAACGCCGTCAAGGATGCGGGTGTCGCCCCGCACGAGAGAAACATCGTCGAAGTCGAGAACGCGCGCCATGGTGCCCCCAGCCTAGGGCACCGGCGCGGCTAGACCAGGCTGCGGTAGAGCGCGTCGGTGCGTTCGGCGATGCGATCCCAGGCAAACATCTCTTCGGCACGGCGGCGCCCCGCCTCGCCCATGCGGGCTGCGGCCTCGGGGTCAGAGACGACCTCGGTCAGGATGCGCGCCAGGTCGCTCACAAAGCGCTCCGGGTCGAGCGGCGTGCCCGTGCCGTCGTCGACCTGCTCGATTGGCACGAGGCGCCCCGTCACACCATCGTCGACCACCTCGGGGATGCCGCCGGTGTGGGTACCAACGACGGCAACTCCGCACGCCATGGCCTCGAGGTTCACGATGCCGAGCGGCTCGTAGACGCTCGGGCAGACGAAAGCGGTCGCGTGCGAGAGCACGGCGGCGAGCTCACGCGGGGCGAGCATCCGTTCAATCCAGACGACACCCGTGCGCTCCGTTTGCAGGGCGGCCACGCCATTCTGCACCTCGCGAAGAATCTCGGGCGTATCGGGAGCGCCGGCGCACAGCACCAACTGCACGTCCGTGGGCAGTCGGCGTGCCGCCTGGAGCAGGTACGGCAGCCCCTTCTGGCGGGTGATACGGCCCACGAACACAACCGTCGGACGGTCGGGGTCGATGCCCAGACCGCGCACGGCGTCGTGGTCGATGGTGCGCTGCCAGCGCTCCAGGTCGATGCCGTTGTGAATCGTCGTGACCTTCGCCTCGTCGAGGCTCGGGTAGCAGCGAAGAATGTCGCGGCGCATGCCGTCGCTCACCGCGATCACCGCGTTGGCCGACTCGAAGGCGGTCTTCTCGATCCAGCTCGAGACGCGATAACCGCCGCCGAGCTGCTCGGCCTTCCACGGCCGCAGCGGCTCGAGACTGTGCGCCGTGACGACGTGCGGAACGTCGTGCAGCAGCTGCGCCAGGTGGCCCGCGGCGTTCGCGTACCAGGTGTGCGAGTGCACGAGGTCGGCGCCCTCGACGTCGTCGGCGATCGCGAGATCGACCCCCAGCGTCGCGAGTGCGGGGTTGGCACTCGACAGCGCGCCGGGCACGAGATACGCGTGGGTTTCGGCCTCCTGGCGGGGCTGCCCGAAGCAGCGAACGCGCACATCGAGGCGCGTGCGCAGGGCGCGAACGAGCTCGGCGACGTGCACACCGGCCCCGCCGTAGATCTCGGGCGGATACTCACGGGAAATCACGTCGACGCGCATGCGGATGACCCTAGTACGGCGCG
>DASSWY010000206.1:0-6439 GCA_035704325.1 Microcella sp.
CGGGATGCGCGCCCTCCACGGCGAGAACGTCGCCATCGACGCGCTCTACGCCCACGGCGGCATGTTCCGCACGCCGGGTGTCGCCCAGCGCTTCCTCGCCGCCGCCCTCGACGCCCCCGTCGGGGTCGCCGCAAGCGCCGCCGAAGGTGGGGCGTGGGGCATCGCGGTGCTCGCCGCATTCACCGCGCAGCGCTCGGCGACTGCGGTGGGCGCCGACGCGAGCAGCACCGAGGCCCCCACCACCGAGCTCGGCGCCTACCTCGACGCCGCCGTCTTCGCCGAAGCCGACGCCCACGTGCTGCCGCCCGCCCCCGGCGACGTCGCCGGTTTTGCCGCCTACCTCGACCGCTACACCCCGGGCCTCGCCATCGAGCGCACGGCCGCCGAGGTGATCTGACCCCATGTCAAGGAGTTCTGTGTCCCGCAGCATCGTTCCCGAGCTGTCCACCTACGAGGTCTGGTTCCTGACCGGCAGTCAGAACCTGTACGGCGACGAGACGCTGCGGCAGGTTGCCGAGCAGTCGAAGCAGGTCGTGGCGGGCCTCGAATCGGCCGCGAGCATCCCGGTGCGTGTGGTCTGGAAGCCGACGCTCGTGGACCCCGCGAGCATCGTGCGCGTCATGCGCGAGGCGAACGCCGCCGAGAACGTGATCGGCGTCATCACCTGGATGCACACCTTCAGCCCCGCAAAGATGTGGATCGCCGGCCTCGACGCCCTGCAGAAGCCGCTGCTGCACCTGCACACGCAGGCAAACGTCGAGCTGCAGTTCGCCGACATCGACTTCGACTTCATGAACCTGAACCAGGCCGCCCACGGCGACCGCGAGTTCGGCTACATCGCCTCGCGCCTGAGCGTGCCGCGCACGACCGTGGTCGGCCACGTCTCGAACCCGGCCGTCACCGAGCGCATCGGCGTGTGGGCCCGCGCTGCCGCCGGCCGTCACGCCACGCAGAACTTGAAGCTCGCCCGCTTCGGCGACAACATGCGCTTCGTCGCCGTCACCGAGGGCGACAAGACCGAGGCCGAGCTGCGCTTCGGCGTGCAGGTCAACACCTGGGGCGTCACCGAGCTCGCCGACGCCGTGCACGCCGTCGCCGACAGCGACGTGGATGCTCTGGTCGCCGAATACGCGGAGCTCTACGACGTCGAGGCGGCCCTCTTGCCCGGCGGCGAGCGCGCCGACTCACTGCGCTACGGCGCGGCCATCGAGCTGGGCCTGCGCTCGTTCCTCGAGGCGGGCGACTTCGGCGCCTTCACCACGAGCTTCGAAGACCTCGGAACCCTGCGCCAGCTGCCCGGCCTTGCCGTGCAGCGCCTCATGGCCGACGGCTACGGCTTCGGCGCCGAGGGCGACTGGAAGACCGCGCTTCTGGTGCGGGCCGCCGCCGTCATGGGCGCGGGCCTGCCCGGCGGCGCGAGCCTCATGGAGGACTACACCTACCACCTGGTCCCCGGTGAGGAGCTCATTCTCGGCGCGCACATGCTCGAGGTCAGCCCGTCGCTGACGAGCCAGAAGCCGCGCCTTGAGGTGCACCCGCTCGGCATCGGCGGCAAGGAAGACCCGGTGCGCCTCGTCTTCACCGCCGACGCCGGCCCCGCCGTCGTCTGCGCGCTGAGCGACATGCGCGACCGCTTCCGCCTCGTCGCGAACGTCGTCGAGAACGTCGAACTGCCGGCCCCCATGCCGAAGCTGCCCGTCGGGCACGCGGTCTGGAAGCCCGCGCCCGACTTCGCCACCTCGGCCGCCGCCTGGCTGACCGCCGGCGCCGCGCACCACACCGTCATGTCGACCCAGATCGGCGTCGACGTGCTGCGCGACTTCGCTGCCATCAGCGGCGTCGAACTGCTCGTCATCGACGGTGAGACCACCCTGCCGGGCTTCGAGCAGCAACTGCGCTCGAACGCGGCGTACTACCGACTGGCGCAGGGGCTGTGACGGGCGCCGCGCATCCATAAACCCCCCGAGGCGACTCGGGAGCGGCCACGAAGCCCCCAGCGATGGGCGGCAGACGGCCGAAGCACCACCATCAAACCCCCTCGAAAGGACACACAGTGAAGAACCGCAAGTTCCTCCTCAGCATCGCCGCTGCAGGAGTCATGTCGCTGGCCCTCGCTGGCTGCGCCGGCGACCGTACCGGTGGCAGCACCGATGGCGACGGCGGCGGAGACGACGCCGCCGGCGGCATTGTCGGCGTTGCCATGCCGACCCAGCAGTCGGAGCGCTGGATCGCCGACGGCGCGAACGTCGAAGAGCAGCTCGAAGCCCTCGGCTACGAGGTTGACCTTCAGTTCGCCAACGACGACATTCCCACCCAGGTCGCGCAGATCGAGAACATGATCACCTCGGGCGCCGAAGCCCTGATCATCGCCTCGATCGACGGCACCACGCTCACCGACGTGCTGCAGGATGCCGCCGACGCGGGTATCCCCGTCATCGCCTACGACCGCCTCATCAACGGCAGCCCGAACGTCGACTACTACACGACCTTCGACAACTTCCAGGTCGGCGTGCAGCAGGCCACCTCGCTGCTCATCGGCATGGGCGTCTTTGACGAGAACGGCGAGCGCACCGACGCTGCCGGCCCCTTCAACGTCGAGCTGTTCGCCGGTAGCCCCGACGACAACAACGCCGGCTTCTTCTTCGACGGTGCGATGAGCGTCATCCAGCCGCTGATCGACGACGGCACGCTCGTTGTTCCCTCGGGCCAGACCGACTTCGAGCAGGTCGCGATTCTTCGCTGGCTGCCCGAGACCGCCCAGGAGCGCATGGAGAACATCCTCACCATCATCGGCGACACGCAGATCGATGGGGTTCTCTCGCCCTACGACGGCCTCTCGATCGGCATCATTTCGGCCCTCACCTCGGGCGGCTACTCGACCGACGCCCTGCCCATCATCACCGGTCAGGACGCCGAGGTCGGCTCGGTGCAGTCGATCATCGCGGGCGAGCAGTACTCGACGATCTTCAAGGACACGCGTCTGCTCGCCGAGCGCGCCGTCACCATGGTCGACTCGATCCTGAAGGGTGAGGAGGTCGAGGTTAACGACACCGAGACCTACGACAACACCGTCAAGATCGTGCCGTCGTACCTGCTCGAGTCGACGATCGTCACGATCGACAACTACGAAGAGGTTCTGATCGGCAGCGGCTACTACACCGCTGAAGACCTGAGCTAGTAGCTTCCGTTTCATCCGGGTGCGGGTTCGGTGGCACAACGGTCACCGGGCCCGCACCCAGCCCCGCACCACCCCGCGGCGCGCGAGCGCCGCCATCCCCCATCGCACCACTCGACGAGGAGAGAAGGAGGACGGCCGTGAGCACCATCCTCGAGATGCGATCGATCACGAAAGAATTTCCCGGCGTCAAGGCGCTGCAGGATGTCACGCTCACCGTCGAACGCGGCCACGTGCACGCGATCTGCGGTGAGAACGGCGCCGGCAAGTCGACGCTGATGAAAGTGCTGTCGGGTGTCTACCCGCACGGTACCTACACCGGCGACATCGTCTTAGAAGACAAGGTCGTCGAGTTCAAAGACATTCGCGATAGCGAGAAGTCGGGCATCGTCATCATTCACCAGGAGCTGGCGCTCAGCCCCTACCTGTCGATCGCCGAGAACATCTTCCTCGGCAACGAGCGCGCCACGCGCGGCTTCATCGACTGGGACGAGACGAACGTCGAGGCGCAGAAGCTGCTCGCCCGCGTCGGCCTCGGCGACAGCCCGACGACGATCGTGCGCGACATTGGTGTCGGCAAGCAGCAGCTGGTCGAAATCGCGAAGGCGCTGTCGAAGAACGTCAAGATTCTGATTCTCGACGAGCCGACCGCCGCCCTCAACGACGAGGACTCGGCGCACCTGCTCGACCTCATTCGGCACCTCAAGGGTCAGGGCATCACCTGCATCATCATCAGCCACAAGCTCAACGAGATTAAGGCGATCGCCGACGAGGTCACGATCATTCGTGACGGGCGCACCATCGAGACGCTGGATGTCGGTCAGGGTGAGATCTCGGAGGACCGCATCATCAAGGGGATGGTCGGCCGCGACCTCGAGCACCGCTACCCCGACCGCTCGGTCGAGATCGGCGAGGAGATCTTCCGCGTCGAAGACTGGACGGTGCACCACCCCACCGACCACGACCGGCGCATCATCCACGGTGCCTCGCTCAGCGTGCGCGCCGGCGAGGTCGTCGGCATTGCCGGCCTGATGGGCGCCGGGCGCACCGAGCTGGCGATGAGCATCTTCGGGCGCTCGTACGGCTCGCGCATCTCGGGGCACCTCTACATGCACGGCAAAGAGATCACGGCCCGCTCGGTGCCCGAGGCGATCCGCAACGGCATCGCCTACGCCACCGAAGACCGCAAGGTGTATGGGCTCAACCTCATCGAAGACATCAAGCGCAATATCTCGGCGGCCGGCCTCGGCAAGCTCGCCAAGCGCGGCTGGGTCGACGGCGGCGAAGAGCACATCGTCGCCGAGGGCTACCGCACGAGCATGAACATCAAGGCTCCGACCGTCGACGCGATCACGGGCAAGCTCTCGGGCGGCAACCAGCAGAAGGTCGTGCTGTCGAAGTGGTTGTACTCCGACCCCGAGGTGCTGATTCTCGACGAGCCGACCCGCGGTATCGACGTGGGCGCGAAGTACGAGATCTACACGATCATCAACAAGCTCGCCGCCCAGGGCAAAGCCGTCATCGTCATTTCGAGCGAGCTGCCCGAACTGCTCGGCATCAGTGACCGCATCTACGCCCTGTCAGAAGGGCACATCACCGGCGAGCTGCCGGTCACGGAAGCAACCCCCGAAGCACTCATGGTGCTCATGACGAAGGAAAAGGAGGCCGACCATGTCATCGGCTAGCGCGACCCGCACCCCGCCGACCCGCACCTCGACGAGCCGATCGGAGGTGCTCGGCTTCCTCACCTCGCGACTGCGTCAGATCGGCATCTTCCTGGCACTGATCGTGATCGTCATCCTGTTCCAGGTGCTGACCGAGGGCCGCCTGCTGACGGCGGGCAACGTCTCGAACATCATCGTTCAGAACAGCTACATCCTGATCCTCGCGATCGGCATGGTGATGGTCATCATCGCCGGCCACATCGACCTCTCGGTCGGCTCGGTCGCCGCCTTCGTCGGGGCCATGACGGGTGTCATGGTGCAAGACTGGGGCTGGGCCTGGTGGGTCGCGATCCTCGCCGGCATCGTCGTCGGCGCGCTGGTCGGCTGCTGGCAGGGTTTCTGGATCGCCTACGTCGGGATTCCCGCGTTCATCGTGACCCTCGCGGGCATGCTGATCTTCCGCGGGCTCACCCAGATCGTGCTCGGCAACACCCAGATCACGCCCTTCCCCGACGAGTACCGCCAGCTCGGCGGCGGCTACCTGTTCCCCGACTTGTTCCCTCCGACGTCGTCGCCCGCCGAGTGGATCACGGTCGGGCTCGGCGTGCTCGCCCTGCTGATGTTCATCGGGTCGCAGATTCAGGGCCGCATGAAGCGCGTGCGCCTGAAGCTCGAAACCGAGCCGGCCTGGTGGTTCCTCGTGAAGGTGGTCTTCGGGTCGGGGCTGATCCTGTACATGACCTACCTCCTGGGTCTGGCCGAGGGCTCGCGCGGCACACCGGTCGTGCTGATTGTGCTCGGCGTGCTGGTCGTCGTCTACACGCAGGTGATGAACCGCAGCGTCTTCGGTCGCCACATCTACGCGGTCGGAGGCAACCGCAACGCGGCGAACCTGTCGGGCATCAAGTCGCGCACCGTCGACTTCTACCTGTTCGTCAACATGGGGGTCTTGGCGGCGCTCGCCGGCATCATCTTCACCGGCCGCCTCAACTCGGCGGGCCCCGGCGCGGGCGACCTGTTCGAGCTCGACGCGATCGCGGCCTCGTTCATCGGTGGCGCGGCCGTGCAGGGCGGCGTCGGTACGGTCGTCGGCGCGATCACGGGCGGTCTGATCATGGGCGTGCTGAACAACGGCATGTCGCTGCTCGGCGTCTCGACCGACTACCAGCAGTTCATCAAGGGCCTCGTGCTGCTGCTCGCGGTGGCGTTTGACGTCTGGAACAAGCGGCGCGCTCGCGGCTAGCGACGAGCATCCGCATCACGGAATGCGCCCCTCGCGACTGCGGTGGGGCGCATTTCCGTTTTTTGGCCGGTGGATGCTCGTCGCCGTCGCGGGGAACGCGCCCGTTTTCGCCGGGCATGGGAGCGGTTCCACACTGTTTCGGCTTAGGCTCGGAGCATGAGCGACGACTACCGCCAGCACGGCCTCACCTTCCCCGAGGGCTTCCTCTTCGGGTCAGCCACGGCGAGCTACCAGATCGAGGGTGCGGCGAGCGAAGACGGGCGCGGGCCGTCGATCTGGGACACCTTTAGCCGCCAACCCGGTGCCGTGCTGCACGGTCACACCGGCGACGTCGCCTGCGACCACTATCACCGCCTC
>DASSWY010000286.1:0-4887 GCA_035704325.1 Microcella sp.
GGTCGGGGACGAGCTCGAGGCCGGACTCTTCCGCGACCTCCTGCAGCGTTTGGGTCGCCGACTCCCACAGCTCGGGGTCGCCGACGAACTTGTCGCTCTCGGGGTCGCGGGTCGACAGCTCGAGATAGAAGTCGTCGAGGCCGTAGTCGCGCAGGAGCCCCAGTACGAAGTTCAGCGTGCCCGTGAGCTCGCTCTTCACGAGCTCGGGGGTCGTAT
This sequence comes from Microcella sp., assembly GCA_035704325.1. Lineage (GTDB taxonomy): Bacteria > Actinomycetota > Actinomycetes > Actinomycetales > Microbacteriaceae > Microcella. The sequence goes on from DASSWY010000286.1 coordinate 217, forward strand.
AGATGTGCGCGTCGTCCTGGGTCATGCCGCGCACGCGCGTGAGGCCCTGCAGAGCGCCCGACTTCTCGTAGCGGTACACGCTGCCGAACTCGAACATGCGCAGGGGCAACTCACGATACGAGCGGCCGCGCGAGCGGAAGATCAGGTTGTGGAAGGGGCAGTTCATGGGCTTCAGGTAGTAGTCCTGGCCCTGGCGCGTCACGTGGCCCGCCTCGTCGCGCTCTTCGTCGAGGTGCATCGGCGGGAACATGCCGTCGGCGTACCACTGCAGGTGGCCGCTCGTCATGAACAGGTTCGACTTCGTGATGTGCGGCGAGTAGACGAACTCGTAGCCCGACTCGGTGTGGCGCTTGCGCGAGTAGTCCTCCATCACCTGGCGGATGATGCCGCCCTTCGGGTGGAAGACCGCAAGGCCCGAACCGATCTCGTCGGGGAAGCTGAAGAGGTCGAGCTCGCTGCCCAGTCGGCGGTGGTCGCGCTTGTGCGCCTCCTCCAGACGGTGTTGGTAGGCGCGCAACTCATCCTTGGACGGCCAGGCGGTGCCGTAGATGCGCTGAAGCTGCGGGTTCTTCTCGCTGCCGCGCCAATACGCCGCGGCGACGCGCGTGAGGGCGAAACCGTTGCCGATCATGCGCGTGTTCGGCAGGTGCGGGCCTCGGCAGAGGTCCTTCCAGTGCACCTCGCCGGTCTTGGGGTCGACGTTGTCGTAGATCGTCAGCTCGCTGCCGCCCACCTCAACGCTCTCGCCGTCGGTGCCGTCGGATGCCGAGCCCTTGAGGCCGATGAGCTCGAGCTTGTAGGGCTCGTCGGCGAGCTCAATGCGCGCCTCGTCCTCGGTGACGACGCGGCGCACGAACCGTTGACCGGCACGAATGATGCGCTCCATCGCCTTCGTCAGCGTCGAGAAGTCGTCGCTCGAGAAGGCAGCGGGTACGTCGAAGTCGTAGTAGAAGCCGTCGGTGACGGGCGGGCCGATGCCGAGGCGGGCATCCGGATTGATCTGCTGAACAGCCTGGGCGAGCACGTGCGCGGCCGAGTGTCGCAAGATGTTGAGCCCGTCGGGCGACGAGATCGTCACCGGCTCGACGCGGGTGCCGGCCGGCACGCGGTGCGCCAGGTCGCGCAGCTCACCGTCGACGCGCATCGCCACGATGCTGCGGTCACGGAAGAGGCCGAAGCCATCCGTCTCCTCTGTCGCGACGACCGGGTCGAGCTCGAGGGTGGAATGTGCGGCGTCAGTCTCTGACACGATGCTCCTTTTCCGGGGCGAATCAACCGCCCCAGCCTATTCGACGCGCAGACGCGAAAACCCCCGCCGTGGCGGGGGTTCAGTGGTGGGCGATACTGGGATCGAACCAGTGACCTCTTCCGTGTCAGGGAAGCGCGCTACCGCTGCGCCAATCGCCCGCTGGTTTTAGGCCCTGCGGGGGCCGGTTGGTAGCTGTGAGGTGGCGACGGGATTCGAACCCGTGTGGACGGCTTTGCAGGCCGCTGCCTCGCCTCTCGGCCACGCCACCGTGGGCGACCCCCCAACTACCGAGAGGTGTCACTCGAGCGGATGACGAGATTCGAACTCGCGACCCTCACCTTGGCAAGGTGATGCGCTACCACTGCGCCACATCCGCGTGCCCATCGGTTTCCCGTTGGGCGTGACATGACTCTAGCGAATCGATGCGCGATGCGCCAAACCGACCGAGCCGGGCGTGTCTGCGCTGCCGTGCGGGGCCGCTCACGAGTTGTGGCAAGATGGTCGTCGCGGGCGATTGGCGCAGTTGGTAGCGCGCTTCCTTCACACGGAAGAGGTCATCAGTTCGAGTCTGGTATCGCCCACCACTTACAGCCCCGGTGCGCCGGGGCTGTTGTCGTCTCCGGGGCCTCCTGGCGCACCAATACCAGCCCGTCCGGCACGGCGCACCACCCGCGTCAACGCGCCAACCAGCACCCCCGATGCACCAGCCGGCACGGCGACGGCGGCGACCGCGGCGACCTGTGCCGCCGACTGCCCGAGGCCACCCGTCGCGGCGAATCCGATGCCCTCGGCGAGCAGCCCGACGATGACGCCGCCGGCGGCAACGCCCGCGAGCACCCCCAGGCAGCTGCCGAGGAGGGGGCGCCGCCCGCCGCGCAGGGATCCCCCGGCGAGCCCCGCGGCCGCGGCGCACGCGGCGACCGCGACCGGCACGAGTGCCGGCAGGACGAGCACAACAGCGGACGCGCCCACGAGGGAGCCGGCGATGGGGTCGATCGGGTGCGCGGCACGTCCGGCGATACGCACCACGAGCATCCAACCGGTCACGCCGAGCGCCGCCCCGGCGGCGACGGCGAACAGGATGCTCGCGGCCGCAGCAGGCGTACGTTCGGCCGCCAGCGCTCCCGCGGCGACGGCGACAGCGGCTCCCCCCGCGGCTGCCGCCGCAGTGACCCAGCGCGACACCGCTGAACGGGTGTCGGCTCCGTCGCGGGACACCATGCGCGGCGCGGTCAGGAGGACGCCGGCGATGAGCGCAGACGGCGCCACGTACCGCGCCAGCGCACCGCCGAGATCGACAGCGGCGAACGCGCGTTCGAGAAGTGACGGCACCACGGCGAGTTGCAGTGCCGCGATCAGCGCGAGCGTTCCTCCCGCCACGACGCCACCCCCCAGCACGGCGACGGCGAACGGGGCGCGCGTGCGTACGACGGCCGCGACCATCGAGGCGCCGGCCGCTGTCGCTCCGACGACGCTCATGAGACGCGCACCGTCCACATCGCCGGTCACGACGACGGCGATCACGCCGGCAATGACTCCGGCGGGAACCGCGGCGGTCGTCATGGGGCGCAGCGGGTGCCGCGTACTCACGGAGGCGGCCAGTGCCAGCGCGACGATGAGCATGACGGGTGCGGCGACGGCAGCGCCCACGATCGCCGGATCAGCCACGCGGTTCCCTTCCGGATGGTGGCGCACACACGACGGCGGGGCGCCCTCTCTGGTGAGAGTAGCGCCCCGCCGAAGGGGTGGTGCGATGGGTCGTTAGCGTGCGTCGAGCACGTAGCCCGCCTCGCCGTGAACGATGGGGTCGATGCCCGCGAGCTCGTCCTCCTCCTTCACGCGGAAGCCGATCGTCTTCTCGATCGCGAAGCCGATGATGTAGGCCATCACGAACGAGAAGATCATGACCGTGAAGGCCGCGATCGCCTGAACGAGCAGCTGCGTGGCGTCGCCACCCGTGAACAGGCCGACGCCGTTCGCGAAGAAGCCCAGGTACAGGGTCCCGATGAGGCCACCCACGAGGTGAATACCCACCACGTCGAGCGAGTCATCGAAGCCCAGCTTGAACTTCAGGTCGATGGCGAGCGCACAGACGGCACCGGCGATGACGCCCAGCAGGATCGCGTAGCCCGGCGTGAGCGAGGCACAGGCGGGGGTAATGGCGACGAGACCGGCGACCGCACCCGAGGCGGCACCCACCGAGGTCGGCTTGCCATCCTTGATCTTCTCGACGACGAGCCAGGCGAGCAGCGCGGCAGCGGGAGCGGCGATCGTGTTCACGAAGGCGAGCGCGGCCACGCCGTCAGCGGCGAGCTCCGAGCCGGCGTTGAAGCCAAACCAGCCGAACCACAGCAGGCCGGCGCCGAGCAGAACGAACGGCGGGTTGTGCGGAACGTGGGCGCCTTTGCTGAAGCCGACGCGCTTGCCCAGCACGAGCGCGAGAGCGAGAGCGGCGGCACCGGCGTTAATGTGCACGGCCGTACCGCCGGCAAAATCGATCGCCCCGGCGCCGAACGTTTCCTGCAGTCCGTAGGTGATCCAGCCGCCATTCGCGAACGAGCCGTCCTCGGCGAGCGTGAAGTTGAAGACCCAGCTGGCGACCGGGAAGTAGACGAGCGTGACCCAAACGCCGGCGAAGATCATCCACGCGCCGAACTTTGCGCGGTCAGCGATCGCGCCCGAAATCAGAGCGACGGTGATGATCGCGAAGGTGGCCTGGAACGCGGCGAAGGCGAGCGGGGGGAACGCGGCGTCGTCGGGAACCTCGAGCAGGTTCGTGAGTCCGATCGCACCCATGTCGATGCCGAGCACACCGTCGATGCCGGTGTCGTTCGCGAACGTGATCGCGTAGCCGTAGATCACCCACAGCACGCCGACGAGCCCGATGGCACCGAAGCTCATCATCATCATGCTGATGACGCTCTTCGCCTTGACGAGGCCTCCGTAGAAGAACGCGAGACCGGGAGTCATGAGCAGGACGAGTGCTGCGGCGAACAGGATAAAGGCGGTATTGCCCTGGTCCATGTCAAACCTCTCTCTGGGTAGGGGTCCCCGCGGTGCCGCCCCGAGGGCGGGGTGCGTGGTGAGGGATGACGCCAGTGTTGACGCGCGAGGTTTCGCGAGAGGTGTCGTCGTGTTTCTCGGGTGTTACGCGAATGCGCGCGAGGTTAACTTCGCGTTTCGTGCGCGCATGACGGCGCTGAGCATCCGATCAGCGGATGCTCGGTGCGGGCCCCTCAGGACCGGTCGGCGCCCGCCGCGTCGCGTTCCGCGTCGTCGGCGAGCTCGTCGGGCACCGTGATGGGCGCCGGGCGGCTCCCGGTGAGGTAGCCGGAGCGCGCCAGAGCGAAGCTGCCAACCGCACTCGTCACGAGTTGCGCGACGATGGCGATGACACCCTTCAGCAGGTTCACCCAGCTGAA
>DASSWY010000341.1:0-5068 GCA_035704325.1 Microcella sp.
CGACGATGCTGCTGCACATGGCGGTCGGCCTACTGGGGGGCAGCGTGTACGTGGCTCTCGCGGTTCCGTTCGCGGCGCCGCTCGGCGACCGGGACGGCTACATCGTCGAGGGGGCCGCGGTCGCGCTGACCTTCGTCGGCGCCTTGGGCACGCGCGGCCTCGGCGGCATCGGCTGGATCGTGACCGGCTTCACGATCGGCACCGTCGCATTGCTCGTGGGCCATCTGGTGGCGGGCGAGCCACTGCAGCTGTCTGCCGACCGCGCTGTCGACGCCTTCATCATGGCCGCTGCGTTCGCTGTGGTCGATATCGGCTGGCGCCGCACACGCGGCCGGCTGCCCGCGTTCCGCGATATTGCGCGCGAGACACGACGTGCCGACCAGCGCCGGCGCCGCGAACGCGCCGCGGCGGCCGTCGTGCACGACACCGTCCTCTCCGACCTGGCCGCCATTGCGCACGGCGACGGACCACTCGACGAGCAGATGCGCGACCGTATCCGCACAGACCTCTCGCGCCTCGCCGGCGCGACCGCCTCCGACACCGGAACAGTGTCCATCGTGCCGCGTGAGGGCACATTTGGCCGAGCCCTGTTGGAGCTCGTCGAAGATCACCGCTGGCGTGGCGGGCGCATCGACCTGACCGGCATCGACCAGTTGAGCGACGATGGGCTTAGCCCGTCGACGGCCGAGGCGCTGCACGGCGCGGTCGCGGCCGCACTCGACAACGTGCGCCGGCACGCCCAGGCTGAGCGGGTCGAGCTCACTGTCGGCGGTGACGACGACCGCGTGACGGTGCTGGTCGTCGACGACGGCCTCGGGTTCGACACCGACGCGGTTCCCATCGACCGGCTGGGCCTGCGCGAGTCGATCATCGGCCGCATGGAGCGGGCGGGGGGCACGGCACGCATCTGGTCGTCTGAGGCAGGCACCACGGTGTTGCTCGCGATGCCCCGTGCCGCCGCCAGCGAGGAGGAGGCGCCGTGAGCACCTGGTGGCGCCGCTCGGCGCAAGACGTCGACACGCTGAGCTGGCTCACGGCGTCGCTCGTGACGGCCTGGGTGCCGCTCATCATCGTGCTGCTCGGTGCGGGCGGGGTCGTGCTGGGTGGTCAGGGGGCGGAAGCGCCCGTCTACCAGTGGGTCGCCATCGCGCTCGCGGCGAGCGGCACGCTCGTGATTCATCGGGCAGGCCGCCCCACGCGTCGCCGCTTTGGGCTGGCCCCGGCGATCGCCGTCGCCCTGCTGGCGAGCGCCGCCGTTCTGACGAGTGCATGGGGAATCGCGCGCGGAGGCGCGGGCGCCGCCGATGCCGTTGTCCCCGAACTCTGGTGGGCGCCCGTTGCTGCCGCGCTCGTGGTCATGTCGCTCAGCCCGTTCGTGCCCGGCCGCGTATTTTTGCCGGCCGGCGTCATGGTGGCCGGGGCGAGCATCCTTGCTGCCGTCCTCGTCACCGAGCCGTTGGATGCGGTCTCGCCGGGCGCGGAGATCGTGATCGCCGCATCCTCGCCGCTATTCGCACTGATTGGCGGAACGTTTCTGACCCGCCTGCTCATCGAGGAGGTCGAGGCGTGGCGGGCGGGCTTCGTGGACACGCTTGCCGCGGCACCTCTGCGTGAGCCCGCCGTCAGGGTTGTTGACCGCGCGACGCGCGGCGCACTCACTGAGGAAGCTCTGCCGTTTCTTGCCGCGATCGCCGACGGAGCCTCGGTTGGCCCCGCCGAGCGCGAGCACGCCGCGCGCCTCGCCACTCAGCTGCGCACGGCCCTCGTCGACCGGGACGGCAGCGGCTGGCTGGGGGCGGTGATCGCCCGTCGCGCCGTTCACGTCACCGACCCGCACCGACTCGCCGATCGCGTCTCGCTCGATCAACGGGCCGCCATCCTGGCCCTCATCGACGGCGTCTTCGCTGACGAGGAGGCGGGCGTGTACTCCGCCCGACTCGAGCTGGCGCCGGGGGCCGACAGCCAGGTCGCGGTGGCTCTCACCCTCGATCTCGCACTGCCCGAGGGGCGCCGCACCGCGGTGCTCGCCCCGTACTACCTGTCGGCGAAGTCGGTGGTGCGCGACATTTCGTGGACGAACGGTCGATCGCTCGTCGTGCGTTTCGACGTCGACGGCGAGCGCTGATCGCCCCGTGAATACGCTCCACTAACCTGCCCGGAAAAGGGGGAGACGCATGCGCACCGTTGCTCTACCCCGCGACGTGGCCGCCGCGGTCGTCGTGTCTGGGCTGTCGTCGGCGATGCGCACCGTTGCGCTCATCGGCGCGCTGCTCACGAGTGTGGTGATGGTCGACGTTGCGTCGGCGGCTGGCCGCCTCGACGGGCCCATCGCCCTCACGCTCGCCCCGGCCGTTGCCATGGGGCTGCTCGCGGCGCTGCTGCTGACCGCGCCGGCGGTGCGCACGGCGACCCTGTACCTCGTCGGCGGAGGCGTGGCGTCGGCGGCGAGCGTGGTCGCGGTCGTCACGCTCGTCGACGCGAGCAGCGAGCCGTTTCTGCTGAACCGGGTGGCTACGGCGCTGCCGCTCGTCGGTGCGCTCGCCGGCAGCGCCCGCAGCGGCGTGCGCTGGACTCTCGCGGGCATCGCGGTGGCCTACGCGAGTCTCGTTGCTGGCTGGCTTGCGCTCGGCGGGCTCGGCCCCGTCGGCTACGGCCCGCTGATCGTCGGCGTCATCGCGCTGTCGGGGTTCGGGCTGCTCGCGTCGGTGCGCCACCGCGCGAAGCAGCGCATTCCCGAGTTTCTTGCTGTCCAGCGCGCCGTGCTGATCGACGAGCGCGAGCGCGAGCTGCAGCGCCGAGCCGCGGCCGCCGTGCATGACACCGTGCTCGCCGACTTGGCGGCCGTCTCACACGCCCCCGGCGTGATCTCTGATCGGATGCGCGCCCACATTCTCAAAGACCTCGACGCGATCGCGCGCCCCACCAACCCCCATCCGGCCGACCCACACGCCGACATCGCCCCGGCCCCGCTCGCGCAAGCGTTGCTCGATCTCGCCGACAGCTACCGCTGGAACGGGGTGACGGTGCAGGTCAGCGGCGCCGAAGACGTGACGACGGGCGTGTCGGTCTCGATCGTTGACGCCCTCGTTGGCGCAACCCGTGCCGCCCTCGACAATGTGGCCGCCCACGCCGGCACCGGGCGCGCTGAGCTGGTCATTGGTCAGCGCGACGACGCCATCGCCGTCCTCGTCGTGGATGGCGGCCGTGGATTTGATCCCGTTTCCGTGGCCAGCGATCGCCTGGGGTTGCGCGAGTCGATCGCTGGCCGCATGCGCGCGATCGGAGGGTCGGCCCGCGTGTGGTCGGGCGATGAGGGGACGACGGTCATGTTGCGGGTGCCGTACGACCCCCACGCGGCGGGTACCGAGGCGGGAGGCGACCGTGGCTAGCCGCCCGAGCGCCTCACCGTGGTCGATTGACCCGATCAGTTGGGTGACGACATCGGGCATGCCGATGACCGCCACCGCCGTGCTCGCGGTGTACGGCGCCCTCGTCATCGTCAGCGAGCGTGCGGCCACCGCACCGGGCTCGGCCCTGCAGTGGGCCGCGATCGGGGTGCTCGTCACCACGGGCGTTCTGATTCACGTGAGCAGCAGACCGCCGCGCGGCCTGCTGAGTCCGCTCGTCATCGCGGCGCTATCGCCCCTCATGGCCGGCGGCGTGCTGCTGTCTGCCGTCGGCTACCGCGACACCACGTTCGAGGTGACGCTCTGGTGGGCACCGCTCGCGGTCTCGCTGCTGCTCATCGCCGCCGCACCGTACCTGCGCTCGTTTGCGATCATCACCCTCGGCGTCGTGCAGCTCGCAAGCACGGCTATCATCACGCTCACGCTCGTCGTGCCCGACAACCCGACGTGGCCGGCGCTCACCACCGTCGTGATCGCCATCACCCCGATCGTTGCCGGCACGACGACGAGCGCCGTGCTCTCGCGCTCGATCGTGCGCCGACTCGTTCAATGGAGTGAGCGGCCCCTGCCGCGCCCCACCGCCGGCGTGGCGGGCATCGACGACCGGGCGCTCGCGCACAGTGTCGACAGTGAGGTGAGCGAGCAACTCGCGTCGGCCGTCGCCTTCCTGCGCGGCGTTGCCGAGCGCGGCTCCGTCGACGAGGCCGACATTCAGCGCTCGCGCGCGCTCGCCCTCGACCTGCGGCACACGCTGCTCGCCGAGGCGACCGCCACCTGGCTCGAACGCGTCGTGCGCGGCCACCCCGTCGAACTCGACGACCCCGATCGCCTCGCCGACCGCCTCACCGTCGCGCAGCGTACCGCGCTGCGGGCCATGCTGGATGCGCTGATGGCGCACCCCGAATCGGGCTTCGTTTCCGCGCGGATCGCGCTGCGGGCATCCGATGATCACGCGGTCGCCGTGGCCATGCGCATTTCGACCACGCTGCCGGAGGGGCGACGCGTGACGTTCCTCGCCCCGTACTACGTGTCGCTCTCGGCCGCCGTGAGCGACATTCGCTGGCGCGACGGCGCCGACCTGGAGGTGGCGTTCGAGGCGGCCGCCGAAACGCCGACGGGGCGCACGCCGCTGGTGCAGCGCACGCCCCGTGCGACGCCGGCTCACCGGGATGAGCCGGGGGAGAGCTAGCGGGCTTTAGCGGCCCGAGTGCCCGGCCGAGCCGAGCTGCTGCGTCGCCTCGACGACGCGCTTCGCCATGGCGGTCTCGGCGGCCTTGCCCCACGCGCGCGGGTCGTAGACCTTCTTGTTGCCGACCTCGCCGTCGACCTTGAGGAAGCCGTCGTAGTTCTTGAGCACGCTGTCGGCGACCGAGCGGCTGTAGGCGTACTGCGTGTCGGTGTCGATGTTCATCTTGATGACGCCGTTCTGCACCGCCGTGGCGATTTCGGCGTCGGTCGAGCCCGAGCCGCCGTGGAAGACGAGGTCGAGCGGCAGGGCGCCGGTGCCGTACTTGGCCTGGATGCCCTGCTGGATCTCGAGGAGCAGCTCGGGGCGCAGCTTCACGTTGCCCGGCTTGTAGACGCCGTGCACGTTGCCGAAGGTGAGGGCGGCCATGTAGCGGCCGTTCTCGCCGAGGCCGAGGGCCTCGACGGCCTGCTCG
>DASSWY010000020.1:0-13266 GCA_035704325.1 Microcella sp.
ACGTCGTAGAACAGCCGGGTTACCTCGCCACCCTCCTCGTCGATCGCGATGATGGCGAGCGGGTTGGCCTCGCGGATCGTCGCGACGAGAGCGTGCACCTGCTCACGCGAGCGAATGTTCGTGCCGAAGAGGCACACGCCCGCGAGGCCCGCCCGCAGACGGGCGAGCAGCCAGTCGGGGGCCGTCGGGCCGGCAAACCCGGGAAGCAGGGTTGCCGCGATCGGTGCGGCGATCATCCCTTCACCGCCCCGGCGACAAGCCCACTCGTCATGCGGCCCTGCACGATGAGGAAGAAGATGATGACGGGGATCGCCATGAGTGTTGAGCCGGCCATGATCGCTGCCCAGTTGGTCGTCTGCGTCGCCTGCTGGAACGTGCGCAGCCACACGGGCAACGTCATCATCTCGGGCCGGCTCATGACGACAAGGGCGAGCAAGAATTCGTTCCAGGCCTGAATGAAGCCGAACACGCCCGTCGCCACGAGTCCCGGCGCGAGCAGGGGGAAGGTGACCCGCCAGAACGCCTGCGTGCGGGTGCAGCCGTCGATCATGGCCGCCTCCTCCAGTTCAATGGGCACACCGTTGACGAAGCCGCGCAGTGTCCAGATCGTGAAGGGCAGCACCGTCGCGACGTAGACGAAGGTGAGGCCCGCGATCGTGTTGAGCAGCTGCCAGCCGTCGAGCACCCGGAAGGTCGAGACGATCATCGCCTCGCCGGGGATCATCTGAATCACGAGGATCGTGAGGATGAACGCCTTGCGCCCCCGGAATCGGAACCGGGTGACAGCGAGGGCGGCCAAGAAGGCGAAGAGCAGCGCCACCATGACGGTCAGCAGGGTCACGATCAGCGAGTTGGTCAGCGCTGGCAGGAAGGGAGCCCTCCCCCCGTCGCCGAGGACGATCTCGTAGTTGCGCCAGGTGAACTCGGTGGGGAAGAACTGGGGAACCGGCCCGCGAATCGCGTTGTTCGGCAGGAAAGACGAGTTCAGCATCCAATAAACGGGGAAAACGCTGCAGAGGAAGACGACGACGGCGATGACGCTGAGCACCGTCTTCGACAGTTGGCGCTTCACGGTGGCGGCGCTCACAGCGTCTCCTCCTTGATCGAGGCGCGCACGTAGTAGAGCGAAATCGCCATCATGACGATCACAAGAATCACCGCAATGGCGCCGCCCGTGCCGAAGTCGCCCGTGCCGAGCGAGGTCTGAAAAATGTAGACACCGATCGTGCTGGTCTGTTCTCGGATCCCGCCGATGCCCTGCAGCGCGTAGATCTGCGTGAAGACCCGCAGATCCCAGATCACCTGCAGGATCGTAACGACGAGCAGGATCGACTTGATGTACGGGAAGACAATGAGGCGGAACCGCGCGAACGCCCCGGCGCCGTCGAGCTGGGCGGCCTCAAGCACCTCGTCGGGCACCTGGGTGAGGCCGGCGTAGACGGTGAACGCGACGAACGGCACCGACTGCCACGTGACGATGACCGTGGCGACGCCGAAGAAGCTGAGCGGCTCGATGAGCCACGAGTGGCCGATCATGTCGACGCCCGGCAGCTGGCTGAGCAGGTAGTTGATGACACCGAACTGGGTGTCGAACATCCAGCCCCACACGACGACCGCGGTGAGGGCGGGCATGGCCCAGGCAAGCAGCAGGCCCACCGAGACGAGCAGGCGGAAGCCCCTCGAGAGCTTCGTCATGAGCAGCGCGACAAGAATGCCGAGACCCATCGCGGTCGCGACGTTGACGGCGGCGAAGCCGAAGCTGCGGCCGAGCACATCCCAAAACGCCCGATCGGTGAGCACAGCGACGTAGTTGTCGAGCCCGACGAAGGGGGCGGGGGCGCCGAAGACCTGGGGGCGCCCGAACTCTTGGAACGAGATGACGATGAGCTGGAACAGCGGCCAGCCGATGATGGCGAGCAGCACGGCGCCGGTGGGCACGAGCAGCAGCGCCGGCGTGAGCGTGCGTCGGGGGCGGCGGCGCGGGGGCCGCGGGCTCTCGGCGGTCGCGACGGGCGGTGCTCCGGAGACGGCTGGCGGCGCTGCCTGCCGTGGCCCGGGAGGTGCCACAGACATGGATGCTCCTCTAGATTGTCGGGGTGCCGTCACCATTCCTAGGGCGATGGTCACCGTCCGGTGGTGGCCAGGGGCAACTGGCCACCACCGGTGGGGGTGAGCGCGCGAGGCGCTAGTTGAGAATCTCGCCGATGCGGGCGTCCACCTCAGCGGCGAGTTCCGCGACGTCGCCGCCCTGCGCGATCTTCACGAAGAAGTCCTGCAGCACGCCGGCCGCCTCGACCTCGGCCCACGCCGGCGACGCCGGGGTGAGCTTCGCGTTGGATGCTGCGGCTGAGATCGCCTCGGCGGTCGCGTCCGTGCCGATCGTGTCGCCCAGCGAGACGAGCGCCGGGACGAGGCCAGCGCCGCCGAGGATCGACTGGTACTCCTCGCTCAGCATGATGGCGAGCGCCGCCTTCGCGAGCTCCGGGTTCGCCGAGTTCGCCGACACGGCGATGTTCGAGCCGCCCGCAAACACCTGAGCGGGGTCGCCATCGATGCCGGGCAGGGCGAAGACGCCGAGGGTCGCTTCCTTGTCGGGGCAGCCGGGGGCTTCCGCATCAGCAGGCGCAAGAATCGACCACTTGAACCAGCTCGGCGCGCTCAGATGACCGATGACTCCGGCGCAGTACGGCACCTGCGCCTCGGCCTCGTTGCCGTCTTTCGGCGCGACAGAGGCGTTCGTCATGACCCGCTGCACGAGCTCCAGGCCGGCGATCGACTCGGGGCTCGAGAAGCCGGGAACCCACTCGCCGTTCTCGAACGTGGCGATCTCGCCGCCGCTCTCCCAGATGTACGGCAGGGCGTTGTACCAGTCCTGGCCCGGGAAGTAGATGCCCGAGACATCAGGCTTCGCGGCGGTGATGGCCTCGCCGTTTTCGATGTACTCCTCGAGCGTGGTCGGCACGCTCAGGCCCAGCTCGTCGTAGAGAGCGGTGTCGTAGAACACGACGCGCGCGCCCGAGTAGTACGGCGCCGCGTAGAACGCGCCGTCGTAACTGCCCGCCTCGACGAAGCCGGGCAGCAGGTCGTCGCCGCCGAGCGCGTCGTAGTCGGCACTGAGGTCGAGAAACGCGCCGGCGCTGGTGAACGCCGCCGCCTGGGTGTTGCCGACCTCGACCACGTCGGGGCTGTCAGAGCCCGACAGGCTCGTCGTCAGCTTGTCGACCAGGCCACCCCAGGCCTGCTCTTCGATGACGAGCGTGTTGCCGGGGTTCTCGGCCTCGAACGTTTCCTTCAGATAGTCCCGAGCCTCCTGCGGAGTGTCGGCTCCGACGAGCCACACGCGGATCTCGGCACCGGTGGCGGCGTTGCCACCGTCTGATCCGGCATCTGGCGTCGACGATGACGCGCATCCGGCGAGGGCCAGTGCGGTCGCCGCGCCCAGCGCGACGATGCTGATCTTCCTCATCACTGTGTTCCTTTCCTAGGGCGATGGAGCGCCGTCGCGGGGGCGGCGGCACCCGGTGGTGCAGGGGCTCTACGAGACCCCGAGACGCGCGGAAAGCACCGTCGCGGCAGCGCCGCGCATTACGATGTCGTCCCCGAGCGCGGTCATGCGCACGGCAACCGCGCCATGAAAGCGATCCATGGTGCGCTGCCGCAGGGTGGTGACGGTCGCCTCGGCGAGGGGTCCGTCGAGCAGCGCGATGGGGCCCGAGAGCACCACCTCGCTGAGATCGAGTGCGCCGACGATCGGCGCCAGCGCGATGCCGAGGCGTTCGCCCGCCTCGCGCAAGGCGAGCTCAGGGTCGCCGGCGCGCATCCGTGCGGTGAGTCGCGGAACGGCGAGCCAGGTCTCGAGGCAGCCTCGCTTGCCGCAGGCGCAGGGGTCTCCCCCATCAGTGCCCACGACGACGTGGCCGATTTCCCCGGCGGCGAAGCGCGAGCCGAACAGCGGCCGTCCGTCGAGCAGCAAGCCGGCACCCACGCCGTAACCGACGGTGATCAGCATGAGGTCGGGGGCGGCGTCGCCGTAACCGAACTCGGCGAGCGCCGCAGCGTTGGCGTCGTTGCTCACCGTGACCGGCAGGGCGAGCACGTCGGCGAGCCTCTGCTGCAACGGTTCGGCGCTCCAGCCGCGGTTCGGCGCGCTCAACACCGTGCCCGCGAGGTCAACAACTCCGGGCGACCCGACCCCCACACCGAGGATCGGGCGGTCGGAACGCGCAGCGAGGGCGATTGCGAGCTCGACGACGGCCTGCGTGGCAGCCTCACCCGTGAGCCCGACGGCGACGTGCTCACGGCGTTCGAGGATCGTACCGTCGAGGTTCAGCAGGGCCCCCCGGAACGTTTCGGTGTCGCTCAGATCGATCCCGATGATGCGGTGACCGTCTCGGTTAACGTCCACGAGGGTGGCGGGCTTCCCCGGCCGCGACGGGTCGATGCGGGTGCCCAACTCGTGCACAAATCCCTCGGCGATCAGCTCAGCCACGAGATCACCCGCGGTCACGCGGGTCAGGGCCGTCGCTCGCGCCAGGTCGGCACGACTGAGCGGACCGGATCGGTACAGGGTCTGCAATACCAGGGAGCGATTGTGCGCTCGCGCTTGCTCGGGAAGGAGCTTGGTGCTCGGCCGCAACAGGGCCGAGCCCCGATTGAGCAGCGTCGCATCCGTGTGGAGTGACCCCATTGCCATGTTTGTTAGTACACCTTACGAACTAACTTTTCGCAAGGACTTTTTCGCCGCAACGAGAGTGAGCGCTCGTCCTGCCCCCGAACGGGGGCGAATCCGATTCACGCTGGGCGGCGAATGAGGGATGACGACCCCCGAGGAGCCCCATGTTCGCCGCATCCGCACCCGCACGACGCCTCACCCGCGTGAGCGCCACTCTTGGCGTTTCCGTCGGTGCCGTCGCTGCGCTGGCGGGATGCGCGCCGCTGGGTCTCTTCGGCGGGCCATCGGTGGATCGCGTCGACGCATCGGGGGGTGCGTCGGGCGGGGAGCTGGAGAGCTACACCGACGGGTTGTACACGGGAAACGGCACGTACACGTCGCCGAACGGCCGCGAGAACATCGTGGTCTTCCTCACCCTGGCGGGGGGCATCGTCACGGAGGTGACGGTGACGCCGGGGGCAAACAACCCGACTGTCGCGTTCTATCAGGGGGAGTTTGTCGGAGGCATTGCCGCGGAGGTCGTCGGCAAGCACATCGATGAGCTGGACGTGACGCGGGTCGCCGGGTCGTCGCTGACAAGTGGGGGGTTCCGCGAAGCAGTCGAGCAGATTCGCTCGAGCGCTCGCGGTTAATGACTGCTGCGGCCGGGGACCCGAAGAACCCCGGCCGCAGCGTCTCACGCGGTCGATTTAGACGATCGCGTTCGGGCCCTTCGGCTTCTTGGGCCCGCCCTTCGGCTTGCCCTCAACCACGACGCCCTCGCTCGTCTGCGACGCCGTCGCACCCGAGCCGTCGGTCGCCGTGACGACCACCGTGAGCGTCTCGCCGACCATCGGCTTCTTCAGCTTCAGCTCGGGGCGCGTGCCCGGCTTGCCGCGAACCAGCTCACCGTCGCGGTACCACTGGTAGGTGAAGGTCAGGCCATCGCCCTCCCACTCGCCTGTGGTGGCACGCACGGTGCGGCCCTCAACAGCGTCACCCTCGATGACCGGCGGGCTGACCGCCACCGGGCCCTCGACGGCAGCTTCACCCGTCGTGACCGAGAGCACGGTGCTCGCACCGGTCTCGCCGTAGCTGATGATGCCGAGGTAGCTCGAGAACGGCTCGAGGTCGCTCCACGACGCGGTGAACGCCGTTTCGACACCCTGCTCGCCCGCCAGCACGGCCGGGTCGAGCGTCAGCTCGGCCCCGCCCTCGGTGATCGAGGTGACCGTCATGTTCCACGACGCGACCGCCGGGGCGGAGTACACGTCGACGTAGATGACGTAGGTGCCCGCTGCCGGCTCGACGAGGTCGATGCGCTCACTCGCCGCTGCGGTAGCCGCCTGCCAGCCCGCAACCGGCGTGCCGGTCGCGTCGAGCAGCAGCACCGTCAGGTCAAGGTCGCTTGCCGGGTCCAACGCCTCAAGGTCGAAGCGCGTGAACTGCGAACCCTCGGGAACCTCGACCGTGTACTCAGCGAAGTCACCCGTCGAACCCGAACCCGAGTTCTCGGAGTCAGCGTCGGCCGGGTCGGCCAGACGCTCGCCCAGTGCGAGACCGGTGCTGGCCAGGGCGATGTCGCCCGTGCCACCCGGTGTCACCGCAATCTCGACCGAACCGTCGACGCCTTCGCCCGAAGCCTCAGCCGGGGCGATGATCGTCAGCGGCTGCACGGCGAGCGGCGAGCGCACCGTCGTGTCACCCGAGGTCCACGTCAGCGAGCCCGTCGTGAAACGGTCGAGCGGGGCGTCCGTGCGCGCGAAGGTCACCGTGAAGGTGGCCGACTCGCCCGCCGCACCGAAGCTCAGCGTGCTCGGCTCGACGGTCACATCGATGCCCGCCATGCCCTGCACGCTCGCGGTGAAGGTGCCAGCCTCGGTCGCGGTGACCGTGCGGGTCACCGTCTGCGGGCCGGTCATGCCACCCACGGCGATCGAGGCGAGGTTCAGGTCGCTGGCGTCGATCGGCTCAACGCCGACGTCGAAGCCAATGCCCTGCGCGTACGCGTTCCAGTCGTCGACACCGTTCAGGTAGAGCAGGCCCGGCTCGAAGAACCGCGTCGCGTCGGCGTGACCGGCGCCCTGCGCGAACGGGTCGGTGACGGTCGAGCCGTCGGCACCGAGGGTGTCGTAGGCCGTCGTCATCAGGGCCGACTTAACCTCGGCGGGCGTCGCGTTGGGGCGCTCACCGAAGTAGAGCAGCGCCAGTCCCGCGATGTGCGGGGCAGCCATCGAGGTTCCGCTGAGGAACCCGAAGGTCGGCGCGTCGCTCTCACGGTTCGAGGTGGCGGCGAGAACGCCCACACCCGGAGCCGCGATGTCAGGCTTCAGAATGTCGCTGCCGTCGGCGAGCACGGGCCCGCGCGACGAGAAGCCGGCGACCTGCGGAACCGGGGTGACGACATCCGTCAGGTTGCCGGCCGCAAGGCTCACGGTCGCTCCCTCGGTCGCGGCGTAGGCGACAACCGCGTCGCGGTACTGCGCATCCAGGTGGATGCTCGGCACCGAGTGCGCGTCGCCGTCAACCGACCCGGGGGTCACGTTGACCATGACCATGCCCGCACCGCCGACACGAGCGACCTCAGCCGACTTGGCCACGCGGGCGTAGACGCCACGATCACACACGATGATCATGTCGTCCTCGACGAGCGCCTCATCGAGCGAGCCGGGCGCGCAGAGCGCGATGTCGGCCGGCGTCGCCGTGGTTCCGGCGACCGCGCTGGCGAGGACGAGCGGGCCGGTAAGGGCTACGTCACCCTCGGTCATGCCCACCGTGATCGATGCACCGGGGAAGGCCTCACCGTTGCCGAGCGTGACGGTTCCCTCGTACGAGGGGATCGTGCTCGCGGCGACGGTCGTGATCCACGGTGCAGCGTTGTCGAGGGTCGAGGCACCCGGCCCCGAGTTGCCCGCCGACGCGGCGACGAAGACGCCCGCAGCTGCGGCGCCATAGAACGCCTGACCGGTGAGCGAGATCGTGGTCTGTGCGGCGCCACCACCGATCGAGTAGTTGATGACGTCAACGCCATCAGCCACGGCGGCGTCGATACCGGCGAGCAGGTCGCTCGTCGCGCATCCGTCGTCGGTCGTGACGGATGCGTCAGGACCGTTCCAGCAGACCTTGTACGCAGCGATCTTCGCGGCGGGAGCGACACCCGAAATGGCACCGAAGTCGATGCCGGTCACGGTCGCGTCGACACGGTGGTTGCCGGCGGCCGTGCCCCCCGTGTGCGAACCGTGGCCGTCGCCGTCGCGCGGCGAGAGGAACTCGCCCGGGCCCGTCGAGTCGTCGCCGATGCGGTCGGCGCCAAAGCCGTCGACGAAGTAGCGCGCGCCCACGATCTTGGTCGAGCAGTCGTCAGCGGTGAACTGCACGCCCTCCTGGCACACGCTCGTGAAGGTGTTGCCGTCGGCCTTCTCGAAGACGATGGTCTCGCCGTCGCGGTAAGGCTCGGCGCCGGGCGTCGTGCCGAGCGGCTCGCCGGCGAACGACGGGTGCTCGGGCGAGATGCCCGTGTCGAGCACACCGATGACGGTGCCCTCGCCCGCGACCTCGGCGCCGCCGATCTGCTCCCACACCCCTCCGGGGCCGTCGAGGCCCAAGAACTCGGTGCCGAATTCGGCCTGAATCTGCTGCAACTCGTCGGGGACCAGCGCGACGACGTCGCGGCTGGTCGCGAGCTCGGCGGCCTGCTCGACTGAGAGATCGGCGGCAAAACCGTTGACCGTCACGGTGTACGAGGTGTCGACGTCGACGCCCGCCTCGGCGGCGACGGCGTCTTGACGCTCGCGCAGATATTCGCGGTAGTCCGCGACCGGCGAGCGACGCGCATCCAATCGCTCGCCCTCGCGCGGAGCCGTGCGCTGGAAGCCGTTCACCCCACCCTCATAGGTGGCAGCGGCCTCGTCGGCGAGTACGACGATGTACCGGCCTGGCTCGAATTCAATCTGCGACTGCACGATCGGCGGCTTGCCCGAGGCGAGCGGCGTGGTGATCGCGCCTGCCGAGACCGGGCCGACGATGGCGCCGGTGACGGCAATCGCCGCGCCCGCGGTCGCGGCGAGAAATGAACGGATGCGGGGTGGTGCCGCCGAGCGGCGTGTGAGTGCGTTCACAAGCGGGGGTGACCCTTCCTGCTGCGTGGGGGCGCCGCTTTTCGACTCCCCCGGTTGCGAAACCCTATGCACCTCCTTCAGGGGTAGAAGGAAGTTTCTGCACAGGGTGTTGGCAGGTGATGCTGGGGATCCGATCGCGTCGCCACAGCGAATGTCCATTGAGATCCGCGATGCTGAACGGCATCCGATCATCGCCTGGACGCGAATTCCGCGCCCGGTACCGCCGTTTACACACCACCACGGAGCGCCGATGACCCGCCTCACCCGCCCCGCCACTGTTCCTCTCTACGCCGTTGCCGCATCCGTGACGCTGCTGGGCGCGCTCACCGCGTGCTCCCCGGGAAGCGCGACAGCGCCGGGCAACATCGACGCGGGAGGCGGGTCGGGGAACACATCGACCAACCCTCCCGTCGAGCCGGGCGGCGACTACGTCGACGGAACATACAGCGCAACCGGCACATACGTCTCGCCCAATGGCACCGAAACGATCGACGTCGAGATCACGATCGAGGGCAACACGATCACGGCGGTCACGGTTGACCCGAACCCCACGAACCCGACGACGTCGCGCTACCAGACGATGTTCGCGGGCGGCATCGAGGCCGAGGTCGTCGGCAAGGCCGTCGACGAGGTCGAGGTCACGCGCGTCGCCGGCTCGTCGCTGACGGGCGGCGGCTTCACCGACGCCCTCAACGCGATCAAGGCGGATGCTCTCGCCGGCTGACGAGGTCGTCTGGCAGTTTGAGGCGATCGGCGCCCCCTGGCGCATCGACGTGACGCCCGGTGCGCA
This sequence comes from Microcella sp., assembly GCA_035704325.1. GTDB lineage: Bacteria > Actinomycetota > Actinomycetes > Actinomycetales > Microbacteriaceae > Microcella. Next base: position 9,560 of record DASSWY010000020.1, read on the forward strand.
CGGCGAGGGCGCCCGCGCCGATGACCGCGCGGCGGTCGACGCGCGCATCGAGCAGTTCGATCGCGACTGGTCGCGATTTCGCGACGACTCTCTCGTCAGCCTGATCGGGCGGACCGGCGGCACGCACCGACTTCCGGCGGATGCCGGCGCCCTGTTCGCTCACTACCGCGAGCTGTACGAGGTGACGGGCGGGCGCGTGAGTCCGCTCGTCGGCCGCTCGCTCGACCGCCTCGGCTACGACGCGGCCTACCGGCTTGCGCCGAGCGGGGAGCCGATCGGGGCGCCGCCGTGGGACGACGCCCTCAGCCTGCGCACCGAGGGCGATCGCCTCGTACTCGACGCCCCCTCCCCCGTCGGCATCGACGTCGGAGCAGCCGGCAAGGGATACCTCGTCGATCTGGTCGCCGAGCTGCTGATCGCCCGCGGGGCACGCGGGGCGGTCGTCGACGGCAGTGGCGATCTGCGCGCCGTGGGCGAGTCGCGCATCCGCGTGGGGCTCGAGAACCCGACGAATCCGTCGCTGGTCGTCGGCACGGCAACGCTCGAGCGCGGCCGGGCGCTGGCGGCCTCGGCCCCCAATCGGCGCGCGTGGGGCGACGGGCTGCACCACATCGTCGACGCGACCACGGGCATCCCGGTCGCGAACGGGGTCATCGCCACGTGGGCGGTCGCCGATTCGGCGCTCGTCGCCGACGGCGCGTCTACGGCGCTGTTCGTCGGCGAGCCGCGCGCAATCGCTGAGCGGCTCGGCGTCGAATACGTACGGATGCACGCGGACGGTCGCCTCGAGGCGAGCGCCGGGTGGAATGGAGAGGTGTTCGCATGAGGGCGACAATCGACCGCGTTACCGGACAGGTGAGCATGTACCGCCTGACCGTCATCGCCACCGCGGCCGTGCTCGCCATGGGCATGCTGCTCGGAGCGCTCGGCGAACTGGGCTTCGAGTGGTACGGCATTCTCGGCACGCTCGGCGTCGTGATGGTGGCGACGCTCGGCGCCAACGAGATCGCGGCGCGGCTCGCGCGCGTCGTGCCGCACCGCGAGTCGAGCATCATCACGGCGCTGCTCATCACCTGCTTCGTGCCGCCGACGCTCGAACTGCGCGACCTCATGGGGGCCGCAGTCGCGGGCATCGCGGCGGCCCTGTCGAAGTACCTCATCGTGTGGCGGGGGCGGCACATCCTGAACCCGGCGGCGACGGGCGTCGTCATCGCCGGTTTCACGCAGTTGACGATCGGCTTCTGGTGGATCGGCACCCCCGCGATGCTGCCCGTCGTCGCTCTCGGCGCGCTGCTGCTGCTCGACCGCACGCGTCGCATGGACATCGGTCTGATCTTCATCGCCGTGACCGTCGCCATCATTGGCACCCGCATCACCCTGACGGGTGCCGAGCCGTTTGACGCGTACAGCTCGGTGCTGCTGCTCTTCCCCGTCGTGTTTCTCGCCGGCTACATGCTGAGTGAGCCGCAGACGCTGCCGCCGCGCCGCTGGCAGCAGTGGCTGGTTGCCGTCGTCACGGCCCTCGTTTTCTCAATTCCGTTCAACGCGGGGTTCCTCTACACGACCCCCGAGCTCGCCCTCGTTGTCGGCAACATCGTGGGTTTCGCCGTCTCGCGCCGCGGCGGCTTCGCGCTGCGCCTCACCGGCTCACGCGCGCTGTCCGACAGCGCGACCGAGTTCACGTTCACCCCGACCCGGCCGGTGCGCTTCGAGGCCGGCCAGTACCTCGAACTGCACCTGCCGCACAGCGCCGACCGCCGCGGCACGCGCCGCATCTTCTCGATCGCGTCGGCCCCCGAGCACGAGCAGATTGCGCTCGGCATGCGCACGCCCGACACGGGGTCGTCGTTCAAGAGGGTGCTGCGCGAGCTCGACGAGGGAGCGACCGTGCAGGCGACACAGGTCTCGGGCGACTTCCTGCTGCCGCGCGACCCCGCGACGCCCGTCGTCATGGTGGCGGGCGGCATCGGCGTCACCCCGTTCGCCAGCCAGCTCGCCTCGGCGACCGCCCGCGGCGAGACGCGCGACGTGCACGTCGTCTACGTGCCCTCGCGCCCCGACGAGGTGCTCTACCGCGAGGTGCTCGAGGGCGCCGGCGCCACCGTGACGGTGCTCGATCGCGACACCGAGATCACGGCGGATGCTCTGCGCGAGCTTGTTCCGGATCTCTCGTCGCGTCGCGGCTACGTCTCCGGCGCCCCGTCGCTCGTCGCCGACGCGGCGAGCGCACTCCGCCGCGCGGGCGCGAAGCGCGTGAAGACCGACTACTTCGCGGGCTACTGAGCGGCCTCACCACGCACGCGGTGGGCCGGGATCCACCCACTTTCGCCGTGCGCGAACCGCTAGCACTCTCGGGTGTCGAGTGCTAAATTATCCGTAGTTGAGTCGACTCGACTCAACGTTGGCCACCCGCCACACCGGCGGGCGACGTGACCGAAAGGAGCCATCACATGACCATGTTCTTCGACCCATTCCGTGAGCTCGACCGCGTCGCCGGCACGCTGCTCGACCGCCGCGAAAGCCCTCGGCTGATGCCGATGGACGTGTACCGCGACGGCGACCACTACGTGCTGACCGCCGACCTCCCGGGCGTCGACCCGGGCAGCGTCGACGTTGATGTCGACGGCCAGTTGCTCACCATTCGTGCCGAGCGCACCCCGCGTTCGCAGGAGGGCGTGCAGTGGCTGACCCGCGAACGGCCGGCCGGCACCTACCTGCGCCAGCTCACCCTCGGGAAGGACATCGACACCGAGGGAATCAGCGCCCACTACGAAAACGGCGTACTGAGCGTCATGATCCCCGTGCTCGAGAAGGCGAAGCCGCGCAAGATCTCGGTTGAGACCACTCCGTCGCGCGCGGAGGTCACCGCGTAGGGCTCGTCTCCCGCGCGACCATTCGGGCCGGCACCTGCTTGGTGCCGGCCCGAACTGCGCGGAGGGCCGCGAGAATCGCGACCAGGTCGACGACCTCCTGCAGCAGCGCCCCCGCGACGGCGGGCAGCAGCCCGGCGGCCGCGACCAGCATGAGGCCGACCGAAATGATGATGCCGAGCCAGATGCTCTGCAGGGCGATGCGCACGGTCTGCTTGCCGATGGTGACCGCCTCGACGACGCGCGAGACGTCGTCGACGAGCACGACAGCATCCGCGCTTTCACCGGCCGCCGTCGAGCCTCGCGCGCCCATCGCGATGCCGACGTCGGCGACGGCGAGCACGGGGGCATCGTTGACGCCGTCGCCCACCATGACCACGGGCCGCGGCGTCGCGTCGCGGATGATGCGCACCTTGTCGTCGGGCAGGCACTCGGCATGCACTTCGTCGATGCCGAGCCCGGCGGCGATCGGCCGGGCGGTCGCCTCGACGTCGCCCGTCACCATGAGCACGCGCTGGATGCCCTGCTCGCGCAGGGCACGGACGGTCGCCTCCGCTTCCTCTCGCACCCCATCGCGCAGGATGATCGTGCCGGCAAAGCGCCCATCGACCGCCGCGTAGACGGCCGCTTCGCCGCTCGGCAGCTCGGGGCGGGTGAGCGGCGCGGCGTCAGAGGCGAGCGCCTCCGCGACGAACGCCGGCTTGCCGACGACCAGCGCCCGACCGTCGAGGGTGGCGGCGACGCCGTGGGTCGCCACCTCTCGGGCGTCGGTCGACTCGCTGAGAGCGAGGCCACGGTTCTCGGCGGCCTGCTGCAGCGCCGCCGCGAGCACGTGCG
>DASSWY010000113.1:0-4199 GCA_035704325.1 Microcella sp.
CGGCACCGACGCGGTCATCGCGACCGTGTCGTCGAACTCTTCCGTCACCTCCGCGTTGGCGCGGTAGGTGGCGAGGCTCACCGCGACGGTGACCACGAGGCTCGCGATGAAGCCCGGGATGATCTCGTAGAGCTCGAAGCCGAGGGCATCCCAGATGAACACCGTGGCGGCACCGACGATCATGCCGCTGAGGGCGCCCCAGTTGGTGAGCTTGCGCCAGAAGAGCGACAGCAGCACGAGCGGGCCGAAGGCCGCGCCGAAGCCGGCCCACGCGAAGCCGACCAGCTCGAGGATGGTGCCGCCCGGGTCGAGTGCGATCACAAGAGCGACCGCCGCAACGACGAGCACGCACACGCGGCCCATCGTGACGAGGAACCGCGACGAGGGCTCGGTCTTCGCGACCACCTTGTACAGGTCTTCGACGAGCACCGACGAGCACACGATCAGCTGGCTCGACACGGTGCTCATGATCGCCGCGAGTACGGCGGCGAGCACGAGGCCCGCGACGAGCGGGTGCAGCAGGGTCTGCGCCATGATCAGGATCACGGTCTCGGGGTCGTCGATCTCGGTTCCGCGGCTCGAGAAGAACGCGACGCCCGCGAGACCGCCCGCGACGGCGCCGATGAGCGAGAGAATCATCCAGCTCATGCCGATGCGGCGAGCGGGCTTGACGGCCTGCACGCTCTTCAGCGCCATAAAGCGCACGATGATGTGCGGCTGGCCGAAGTAGCCAAGCCCCCACGACAGGGCCGAAATGACGGCGAGCACGGTGGCGCCGGTCAGAGCCGAGCCGCCGAGCAGCGAGAGGTGATCGGGCGCGACGCGGTTCAGCTCGTCGACGGTCGGCCCCAGGCCACCCATCGCGACCACGGCCATCACGGGCAGCAAGATCAGCGCGGTCAGCATGATCAGGCCCTGGGCGACATCGGTGAGCGATGCGCCGAGGAACCCGCCGAACAGCGTGTAGCCGAGCGTCACGCCCGCGACGATCAGCATGCCGATGAGGTAGGTCGAGCCGAACGACTGCTCGAAGAAGACGCCACCGGCAACCATCATCGACGCGACGTAGAAGGTGAAGAAGACGAGAATGACGACGCCCGAGGCGATGCGCAGCACGCGGCTCTTGTCGCGCAAGCGGTTCTCAAAGAAGCTCGGCACGGTGATCGAGTTGCGGGAGCGCTCGGTGTAGGCGCGCAGGCGCGGTGCCACAAACTTCCAGTTCAGGTACGCGCCGATCGTGAGGCCCACGGCGATCCAGCCCTCGATGAGGCCGAAGGCGAAAATGGCGCCGGGAAGGCCGAGCATGATCCATCCCGACATGTCGGAGGCGCCGGCGCTGAGGGCCGCAGCCCAGGGTGGAAGCTTCCTTCCCGCCAGCAGATAATCCTCGTGGGATTCGGTTTTCTTGTAGGCGTAAAAACCGATAGCAAGCATCACCGCGAAATAGATGACGATCGCGCCGATTTGATAAATCTCGTCGGACATGACGTTTCTCCTTGGTTGATTGTGCGCGCACACGATTGCGCACACAAACGACCACCCTAACAAGCGCTGTGAATGACGCGCGAGCGAGATTCAGTTTCGGAGCATCGAGCGCGGAGCGCGGGGTGCTCGGCGCCGAGGGGTCGAGGGGCCGACGGCCCTAGCCGAAGAGCAGAGCCGCCTCGTCGTAGCGCTCTTGCGGCACGGTCTTGAGCGAGCCGAGCGCCGCCTCGAAGGGCACGAACACGATGTCGGTGCCGCGCAGCGCGACCATCTGGCCCCAGCGGTGGCCGTTGACGGCGCGCACCGCGGCCATGCCGAGGCGGGTGGCGAGCACGCGGTCGTAGGCGCTCGGGGTGCCACCGCGCTGAATGTGGCCGAGCGTCGTCGCGCGCGTCTCAATGCCCGTGCGGGCTTCGATGAGCGGGGCGAGGCGCTCGCCGATGCCGCCGAGGCGCGGGCGGCCAAAAGCGTCGAGGCCGCGGTCGTTGTGCGGTTCGTCGTCACCCTCGAGGGTGAAGCCCTCGGCGACGACCACGAGCGGGGCGCGGCCGCGGTTGTAGGCGCTCTGCACCCACTCGGTCAGCTGGTCCATCGAGGTGCGCTGCTCGGGAATCAGAATCGCGTGCGCACCGGCGGCCATGCCCGAATGCAGGGCGATCCAGCCGACGTGGCGACCCATGACCTCGGCGACCATGCAGCGGTTGTGCGCGTCACCCGTGGTGCGCAGGCGGTCCATCGCCTCGGTGGCGATGCCGACGGCGGTGTCGAAGCCGAAGGTGTAGTCGGTCGCGTCCAGGTCGTTGTCGACCGTCTTCGGAACCCCGACGATGCGCACGCCCGCGTCGGTGAGGCGCTTGGCGGCGGCCAAGGTGCCTTCCCCACCGATGGCGATGAGCGCATCCAGGCCGTTCTCGTTCATGACCTCGTTGATGCGGTCAACGCCGCCGCGACCCTCGAAGGGGTTCGTGCGGCTCGTGCCGAGAATGGTGCCGCCCTGCTTCGAGATGCCCTTCACCTCGTGGCGACCGAGCGTCATCGTGTCGTTCTCGACGAGGCCCTTCCAGCCGTCACGGAACCCCAGGTACTCGTGCTCGTGAACGGTCGTGCCGGTCAGCACGGCACCGCGAATAACGGCGTTCAGGCCGGGGGCGTCGCCGCCGGAGGTCAGCATTCCGATGCGCATAGCACCCATCTAAGCGCGTGGCGGTAGCCGACGCGAAAACGGCGGATGCACGCCCCGCCTCGTTCGCGAACAAACGGAATCGGGGGGCTCGCCCTACTACCCGGCGGGCCGACCCGTCAGTATCGTGGCCGGAAGCGCCACCCCGGCACGTCGCTAACCACCCTCACCACCAGGAGCCCCCATGACCGACGCACCCCCTCCCGCCTACTCGCAGCCCGCGCAGCCGGCCGTGAACCCCGGCCAGACGCTCGGCATCGTCGCGCTGATTCTTGCTTTCGTCGCCCCGCTCGTCGGGCTCATTCTTGGCGTCGTTGCCCTCAACCAATCAAAGAAGGTTGGCATGAAGAACGGTCTCGCCGTCGCTTCGATTTGGCTGGGCGCGATCTTCACGGTCTTCTGGACGATCGTGACGATTGTCGCCATAGTGTTGCCGATCCTGTTCGTTGGCTCGATCGAAGGTGTGACGACCTTCGCTCCCTGAGCGCGCTGATCGCGCTGAGTTCAGCGTGAGATCGTGGCGGTCGTGACGACCGCACCACCAGCAGGCGACCGCGCCGAGCTCATCGACCCCGAGGGGCCGGTCGAGCTCGGCGCGGTGCTGTTTCCACTGCGACGCGGCACGGGCGACCCCACCCAGGTGTGGGAGGGCGAGCGCGGCGGGGCGGGCCCCGTCTGGCGCGGTCAGCTCACCCCCGACGGTCCCGCCACGATTCGGATGCACGCCCTCGGCCCCGGCGCACGTGGCGGCATCGACGTGCGCGCCTGGGGCCCCGGCGCCGACTGGTCGCTCACCCACGCGCGCGAGCTGCTCGGCCTCGACGACGACGGTTGGCCTACGTTCGACGCGCTGCTCGCCGGGCTCGCCGCCGAGGGGGACCCGGCGGCTGCGGCCCTGCAGCGCCTGCGCCGACGGCGGCCCGGGCTGCGGCTGTTGCGCACGGGCATCGTGCTCGAGTCCGCCGTTGCGGCCGTGCTCGAGCAGAAAGTCACCGGGGTCGAGGCGCGGCGCAGCTGGCGGCAGCTGATCCGCGCCCACGGAGCGGAGGCGCCGGGGCCCGCGCCCGCCGGGATGCGCACCCTGCCGACGGCGGAGGCGTGGCGGCGCATTCCCGACCACGAGTGGCACCGCGCGGGCACGACCCCCGCCCGCCGCGACACGATTCGCCGGGTCGCCGCCGTCGCCCCGGCACTGCAGCGCACGATCGCGGTCGGTCGGAACGCGGGGGCCGACGAGCGGCTCGTTGCGGGCTTTCGATCGATTCCGGGGCTTGGGGGGTGGACGCTCGCCGAGATCGTGCAGCGCGCCCACGGCGACCCCGACACGGTGAGCGCTGGTGACTACCACCTCGCCCACGACGTCACGCACTGGTTCACGGGGAAGCGTGGCGACGATGCCGAGATGATGGCGCTGCTCGAGCCCTACCGCGGCCACCGGCAACGGGTTGTGCGATACATCGAAGGAAGCGGGGTCGAGACGCCCCGCTACGGTGCGCGAATGACCATCGAAGACCACCGCGAGCGCTGACGCGGC
>DASSWY010000174.1:0-3542 GCA_035704325.1 Microcella sp.
ATGCGCAACACGAGTTCGGCGCCGCCCGCATCGTTGTCATTCGGCGCGTACTCGGTGCGGCCATCGACGCGGCCGCCCGCCCGCTCGGCGATGCGGGCCGCGTCGGCGGCGGCCTCGAGCGGGTCGTCGACTGTCACGTACATCCAGCCGGTCGTGATGACGCTGCGGCCGTCGCCGGGTGCCGTGGGCGCTTCTTCCTCCCCGCCGTAGTCGCCGTCACCGCCGCTTGCGCTGCCATTGTCGACCGGCATGTCGGGCGCCGGTTGCCCCACGAAGCCGCCGCCCGCGTCGCTGCTCGATTCGTTCGCGGCCGAGCATCCGCTCAGAGCGAGAAGGGCGACCGCGATCACGCCGGCCGACGTTGCGGCAAAGCGACGACGGGGAAGCGCGCGAGGGGCGTCAACGGGGCTCATGGGCGCGACGCTACTCCCGGCCTCGCGCCGCGGATACGGCCGTAATCAACCGGATGCCCAACCGTTATCTGAGCGATGCCTGACAGCAGACAGAGCGTCCGGTGCAAAACGCGAAACGGGATGCGCGCATCCCGATACCGTCGGGGCACGACCTCGCGCGGCACCCCATTTCGGATGGGGTCCGCGCGGGTTCCACGAAAGACCTGCGCGACTAGGGGTGGACGCGAAGGGCACGGGGGTCGGCTCAGCCGGCCCCCGTGTTGCGTCTCGCCCCCGCCGCTCGACTCCGACAGAATGCGCCCATGACGACGTCAGCCGCCGACCGCTTCCGGGCGTGGTTGCGTCGCCGCCGCGCGCCCGTGCTGCACGTCGCGGGTGACACGGGCGGAGACGGCCCGGTCGTCGTCATGATTCACGGAATCGCGTCGTCGTCGGTGACCTTTCAGAACCTCGTGCCCCTGCTCGAGACCGACCACCGGTGCATCACCATCGACATTCTGGGCTTCGGCAAGTCGCCCGCGCCGCCCGACTGGGACTACACGCTCGCTGAGCACGCCGCCGCCCTCGACGCGACGATCCGATCGCTAAAGCTGCGGCAACCGTTCATCCTCATCGGGCACTCGCTGGGCAGCCTCATCGCGACGCGGTACGCGGCCCGCCACCCCAACGGGGTGACGCGCCTCGTGCTCGTCAGCCCGCCCATCTACCTGCCGCCGCAGACGATCGGCGACCGTGTCGACCGCACCGGCATGGGCGCCTACTTCACGGCGTACGAGTTCTTGCGCGGCAACCAAGACTTCACGGTGCGGGCCGCCGCGGCGCTGGCCCGCATCGCCCCCATCAAGAACGTGCTCGAAGTGACGCCCGAGAACTGGGTGCCGTTCACCCGGTCGCTGCAGAACGCCATCGAGTCGCAGACGACCGTCGCTGACCTGGCCGCCGTCGACGCGCCCGTCGACCTGGTCTACGGCACACTCGACCCCTTCCTGGCGCCCGGTGGTCTGCGCATCGCCGAGCGTCTGCGGCACGTCACCGCGCACCGCGTGTCGGGCAACGATCACCTCGTGCGCCCGCGTCTCGCCGAGGCCGTTGCGGCTGTCGTTCGCGGCGATCAGGGTGCAGACGACGCGGCAGACGAGCGCGGTTAGTCTGTTCAGATGCATACATCTGTCTTGGGTCGCACCGGCGCGACCGTCTCGTCAATCGGCCTCGGAACCTGGCAACTCGGAGCCGACTGGGGCGAGGTCAGCGAGACCGACGCGTACGCCGTGCTCGACGCCGCCGTCGAGTCGGGCGTCACCATCTTCGACACCGCCGACGTCTACGGAGACGGCCGCAGCGAGCAGCTGATCGGCCGCTACCTGCGAGAGCGGCCCGACGCATCCGTCTTCGTCGCTACCAAAATGGGCCGTCGCCTGCCGCAGCTGCCCGAGAACTACTCGGCCGAGAACCTGCGCGCCTGGAACGACCGCAGCCGCCAGAACCTGCAGGTCGACACGCTCGACCTCGTGCAGCTGCACTGCCCGCCGACCGCCCTCTACTCGATGGACCGCGTCTACGACGACCTCGACGCGATGGTCGCCGAGGGGCGGATGCGCCACTACGGCGTCAGCGTCGAAACCGTCGACGAGGCGCTCACCGCGATCGCCCGCCCGAACGTCGCGAGCGTGCAGATCATCGTCAACGCCTTCCGCCTGAAGCCGCTGGATGCGGTTCTTCCCGCCGCTCAGGATGCGGGCGTCGGCATCATCGCGCGCGTTCCGCTCGCCTCGGGTCTGTTGAGCGGCCGCTACACCCGGGAAACGACGTTCGCCGAGAACGACCACCGCACCTACAACCGCGAGGGCAACGCCTTCGACGTGGGCGAGACCTTCTCGGGCGTCGACTACGACGCTGGCGTCGAGGCGGCCCAGAAGTTCTCGGCGCTCGCCGCCGAACACGACCTCGCCCCCGCGACGGCGGCGCTCGCGTGGCTCGTGCACCTGCCCGGCATCTCGACGGTCATCCCGGGGGCGCGCTCGCCCGAGCAGGCCCGCATGAACGCCGCGGCCGGCAACGTCGAGCACCTCGGCGACGACTTCCACGCCCGCGTGGTCGCGCTGTACGACGAGTACTTCCGCGCCGCCGTGCACCCGCGCTGGTGAGCTCGGCGACGTCACCGGGTAGTGAGCGGCGCGGCCTCGGCCGCACCTTCGGCAACGTCTTCACGGCGAACCTCGCCTCGAGCCTCGGCGACGGCATCGCCCGCACGGCGGCGCCGCTGCTCGCCGCCCGCCTCACCGACGACCCCGTGCTCATCTCGGGCCTGGCTGCGCTGTCGATGCTGCCGTGGTTGCTGTTCGCCCTGCCCAGCGGAATCCTCGTCGACCGCATGGACCGCCGGCACGCCCTGGCGCTCGCCGCGACCGTGCGCACGGTGCTCGCCGTCGGCCTGCTCGCCCTCGTCTGGACGGGCGAGCTCACCATCTGGTGGCTGTACCTGCTGATCTTCGTCTACGGCGCGTGCGAGACCCTCTACGACGGGGCGATCCGCGCCGTCGTGCCGAGCGTCGTGCGCAAGAAGAACCTGTCGCGCGCCAACTCGCGCATCGAAGGCGCCGAGCTGGTCGTGCAGAACTTCGCCGCGGCACCCATCACCTCGGCACTGTTCGCGGTCGCCGTACTGATCCCCCTGGGGGTCATGGGCGCGGCGTACGGGCTTGCCGTCGTACTCGCGGTGCTGCTGCCGCAGGTGGCGTCGGGGCGGCAGTTCCGTTCTCGCGCGGGGCGCGCATCCGATTCGGAATCGAATGACGGGGCGGATGCGCGGGGCGGCGAGGATGCGCCCGTCCCGTTCCGCAAGCAACTCGCCGACGGCTGGCGCTTCATCATCGCCAACCGTCAGCTGCGGACGCTGTGGTTCTTCACGACCGCGACCGGGCTGTTGTACGCCGCGTCGTCGGCGACGCTCGTGCTGTTCGTGCTGCAGACGCTCGCGATTCCGGAGGCGGCGTTCGGGCTGTTCCTCGTGTCGGGGGCCGTCGGCGGCATCGTGGGCTCGTTCGTCGCGTCGCGACTGCAGGGGCGCTTCGGGCTCGGCCTCGTGATGGCGATCATGAACCTCGTCTCGGGCATCGCGACACTCGTGAC
>DASSWY010000179.1:0-4016 GCA_035704325.1 Microcella sp.
TGGTGCCTTTCGTGGAGGCCCGAGGGCCGGCGGTGGGGATGGGGGTGATTCGGATCGTGGGGGGCGTCAGTGCCCGTGATGGCTGTCAACGCCCAGCGCGTCGAGCAGCTCAGCGCGGAGCTCGGCGAGTTCCGCGTCGGCGCGGTCGCGCGGTCGCGCACCGGGCACGTCGACAATGCGGCGAATACTCGCGCCGGGCGGCCCATCCGGGTCCTGTCCGAGAAGCACGACACGGTCGGCGAGGGTCAGCGCCTCGTCAACGTCGTGCGTGACGAGAACAATCGTGGCGGGTTCGACGGCGTGGATATCGACCAATAGGTCCTGCATCGTCAGCCGGGTGAGCGCGTCCAAGGCCCCGAAGGGTTCGTCCAGCAGGAGGACACCCGGTCCGCGGGCAAGCGCGCGAGCCAGTGAGACGCGCTGAGCCATCCCGCCCGAGATCTGGCGGGGGCGGAGGGGTGCAGCATCCGTCAACTGAACGAGCTCGAGCAGTTCTGCGACGCGCTGACGGCCAGCCGCCGTGTCGAGGCTCCGAGGGATACCCAGCTCGACGTTGCGGGTGATCGTGCGCCAGGGCAGCAGTCGCGGTTCCTGAAAGGCGACCGCGCAGCGCTGGTCGGCGGGAGCGACCGCCTCGCCACCGATCGTGACCGAGCCCGTGGTGGGGGTATCCAGACCGCTGATTTGACGCAACAGCGTCGATTTGCCGCAACCCGAGGCGCCGAGCAACGCGACGATCTCCCCGGCCGCAATGTCGAGATCAACCTCGCGAAGTATGGGGCGTTGACCCGTGCCCGCCTCGTCAGCGAATGCGCGGCCGACGCCCGACAGGCGCACGGGCAGTGCGGGCGAGGTCGCCAGAGTCGAGGGTGCGGTGAACGTCATGCGGCCACGGTACGGAGGGCGGCAATCGTGCCTCAACCACGGCCGACACAGTGTGACACCCGGTGAAACATTGCGTCACATGGCGACGCAGAAGGTCTCCGATGCCGGCACGCGCGGGAACCGAATGCGGGCGGTGCTAGCGAGCATCAGCAATGGCGCCGAGCACGCCATTGACAAATGCTGCCGAGTCATCGGTCGACAACAGTGTCGCCGCCTCGATCGCCTCGCTGATCGCGACGGCGTCGGGAACCTCGGGGTTGTGCAGCAGCTCCCACACCGCAACGCGCAGGATGGCCCGGTCAACGGCGGGCATGCGCGCGAGGCTCCAGCCCGTCGCGTGCAGCTCGATGAGACGGTCGATGCCGTCGGCGTTGTCGATCACGCCGCGCACGATCTCTTCGGCGTATGGCCAGCTCGACGAGCGCTGGGGTTGAGCCGCCGAGCGCTCGGCCTCCTCGCGCAGGATGTCGCGCAAGGGTAGCTGCCTGACGTCGGCGATGTAGAGCATGTCGAGGGCGCGCTTGCGAGCCTTCGTGCGGGCGCTCACGCGCGGCCCCGCGGGGCTCGGAACGGGTGCGTCACGACGCTAGTCGTTGACGCGGCCGAGGTAGTCACCCGAGCGGGTGTCGACCTTCACCTTGGTGCCCGTCTCGAGGAACAGCGGCACCTGGATTTCGTAGCCCGTCTCGACGGTGGCCGGCTTCGTGCCACCGGTCGAGCGGTCGCCCTGCAGGCCCGGCTCGGTGTAGGTGACCTCGAGCACGACCGACGCGGGCAGGTCGAGGTAGAGCGCGGCGCCCTCGTGCATGGCGATCGTGACGTTCTGGTTCTCGAGCATGAAGTTCTTGGCGTCTCCGACGACCGCGGCAGGAACGGTGACCTGGTCGTAGTCCGAGAGGTCCATGAAGACGAAGTCAGCGCCGTCCTGGTAGAGGTACTGGTAGTCGCGGCGGTCGACGGTGGCGAAGTCGACCTTCGTCCCGGCGTTAAACGTCTTGTCGACGACCTTGCCGCTCGTCACGTTCTTCAGCTTGGTGCGCACAAACGCGCCGCCCTTGCCGGGCTTGACGTGCTGAAACTCGATGACGTTCCAGAGCTGGCCGTCGATCGACAGCACGCTGCCGTTCTTGATGTCGTTCGTGGTCGCCATGCGCGTGTCGTTTCCGTTCGTGGGGTGCCAGAAGTCGAGCGTGGTGCGCGTCGGCACCGACCGGGAAGTCTAGTCGACGCTATGCGCGCCGCCGCACCTCATCGAGGGCGAGCAGGTACGAATGGGCGCCGAACCCCGCAATCACGCCCGTGGCAACACCGCTGATCACGCTCGTGTGGCGAAACTCTTCGCGGGCGTGCGGGTTCGACAGGTGCACTTCGATGAGGGTGAGCCCCGCCTCGGTGACGAGGGTTGCGGCGTCACGCAGCGCGTACGAGTAGTGCGTAAACGCGGCCGGGTTCAGGATCACGGGGATGCGCGCGTCCACCGCCTCATGCAGCCAGCCGATCAGCGTCGCCTCGTCGTTGCTCTGACGCAGGTCGATCGCGACGTCCGGGTGGTGCTCTGCGAGCATCCCGTCGATGTCCGCGAGCGTCATCGTGCCGTACACCTCGGGCTGGCGCGTGCCCAGCCGATCGAGGTTCGGCCCGTTGAGAACGAAGACCCGCAGCGCGTCAGCCATGTCGTCACTGTAGCGCCGGGGCTAGGCGCCGACCTCCTGGTACGCGCTGAACAGCAGCGACTCGTCGGTGCCGTTCAAGACCCGCGGGCGCCCGACGTCGTCGAGCACGATGAAGCGCAGCATGCCGGCGCGCGCCTTCTTGTCGCGCTGCATGGTCGCGAGCAGCGTCTTCCAGCGGCCGAGCGGGTAACTCGTCGGCAGCGTGAGCGACTCGAGAATCGCGCGGTGCCGATCGACGACCGCGTCGGGCAGGCCCGTCGCCAGCCGCGACAGTTCGGCGGCGAAGATCATGCCGATCGCGACGGCCGAGCCGTGGCGCCAGCGGTAGCGCTCGGCGTGCTCGATGGCATGCCCGAGCGTGTGGCCGTAGTTCAAGATCTCGCGCCGGCCCTGCTCGGTGAAGTCGTCGCTGACGACGTCGGCTTTCACGCGAATCGCGCGCTCGATCAGCTCGCGGAACACGTCGCTCGCGGGGTCGGTCGCGACGTCGACGTCGGCCTCGATCAATTCCAGGATGCGCTCATCGGCGATGAAGCCCGCCTTCACGATCTCAGCGAATCCGGCGAGGATGTCGTTCTTCGGCAGGGTCGCCACGAGGTCAAGGTCGGCGACGACAGCGCGCGGCGCCCAGAACGCGCCGACGAGGTTCTTGCCCTCCGCCGTGTTGATGCCGGTCTTGCCGCCAACCGCCGCGTCAACGGCGCCGAGCACGGTCGTCGGCACAGCGATCCACGGCACACCCCGCAGCCACGTGGCGGCCACGAAGCCGGCGACGTCGGTCGTCGCTCCGCCACCGAGGCCGATGATCGCGTCCGTGCGCGTGAAGTCGGTTTGACCCAAGATCTGCCAGCAGAACGCGGCGACCTCGACGCGCTTCGCGCCCTCCGCATCCGGAATCTCGGCGAGCAGCACCTCGAGGCGGCCCGAGAGCTGCTCGCGCAGCCGCTCGGCGACGACCCCCATGGCGGGCGCGTGGATCACGAGCACCTTGGCGGCGTTCGGCGGCAGCACGGCCCCGAGGTTGTCGACGAGGCCGCGGCCGACGTGGACGTCGTAGCCGCCCCCGGAGGAGACGGGGATGATCGTGGCGTCGCTCATGACGCGTCCTTCCTTTCGGGGGCGCCAGCGCGCACCCAGTCGGCGATGTCGAGGGCGATGCGATCGGCGGGGAACGTCGAGGTGTCCCAGCTGGCGCGTGCCAAGCGCTCATAGGTGGGCATGCGGCGCTCGACCAGCGCCTCCCACTGCGCGAGGCCTCCGGCGACGAGCGGGCGCGTCGATCCAGATTTCTCGAGCCGCGCGGCGACCGCCTCAGCCGACAGGGTCAGCAGCACCACGGGCATCCCGGTGAGTCGCTCGGCGGTCTCGCGGGTCATGACCGCTCCCCCGCCGAGCGCCACGACGGCACCGTCGACAGCGAGAGCGTCAGCGACCGCGTCGCGCTCGTAGGCCCGGAAC
>DASSWY010000308.1:0-2134 GCA_035704325.1 Microcella sp.
TTCGACAAGCAGATCGTGCGCGACTGGCTGGCGGCGAACTGGGACGGCTCGGGGGTGCCGCCGCGCCTCCCCGTCGAGATCGTCGAGCAGACGGCGGCGCGCTACCGCGAGCTGATCGAGCGCCTGACCGCGTAGCGGCGCGCTCACCTGGTGAGCCACGCGTGCCGGGCGAGCGCGAGGTCCGCGCCGTGTCGTGAGGTGCCTCTGCCGTGAGCCCGAGTCGTCGCGCGTTCGAGACGTCGCGATGTCGTGCGCTAAGCGTCAAGAACGCTCGCGAAACGTCAGTCGTGGGGCTTTCATCGTGCCGAGACCCCCACAACTGACGTTTCAACGCGCACATTGGCATGCCGCGCGCGGCCGGGCGGCACGTCGCGCCGTATGGTCACGCGAGCGGTTCCAGGAGCGCCACGACGCGCAACTCAACCGCAGAACGAGCGGATCCGCGGGCAGCTCCAGCACACCAGGATCCGGCGGGCACGCGCAGCAGGTGAGGTGGCCACTACCGCCGCACGACCCGCGCTCGGCGAGCGCCCAACGGAATACCCCGGGGGCGTAAGAGGTTCTCACTACATGCCCGATCTGCCGACTCCACACACCCTGACCCAGGCTGACAGCTCTGCGACTCACGCTGACGGGTCCGGAACCCAGGCTGACGCACCCTCGACCGTGCCCTCCGCCTCGGGCCTGCCCGCCGAGCTCGCCATGGGCGCGGTCACCCTCGACGTCGCTGACCTCGACGCGATGACCGCGTACTACCGCGACGCGGTCGGGCTGGCGGTGCTCGCCGAGACGAGCGACTCGGTCACCCTCGGCCGCCCGGCGCACGTCGGCAACACGGCCTCCGGCACGGTCGTCACCCCCGCGCGCCCCGCCGTCGTGCTGCGGCACGCGCCCGCGATGCGGCACGCCGGCCCGAGCGAGGCGGGGCTCTTCCACACCGCGATCGTGTTCGACAGCCGCGCGGCACTCGCCGCGAGTGTCTATCGGGTCGCGAGCGCGCATCCCGAACGCTTTACGGGCTCGGCCGACCACCTCGTGAGCGAGGCCTTCTACTTCGACGACCCCGAGGGCAATGGCGTCGAGCTGTACTGGGATCGCCCCCGCGACGCGTGGCAGTGGTCGGGCGACCGGGTCGCCATGGCAACACTGCCGCTCGACCCGAACGCCTACCTGCGCGAGCACCTCAGCGAGGATGCGCTCGCCAGCCCCATCGCCGGGTCTGTGGGCCACGTGCACCTCTCGGTCGGCGACGTCAACACGGCGCGCAGCTTCTACGCAGGCGCGCTCGGCTTCGACATCACGGCCGAGCTCGGCAGCCAGGCCGTCTTCATGAGCGCCGGCGGCTACCACCACCACATGGCGATGAACGTGTGGCGCAGCCGCGGCGCTGGCGTGCGCCGGCAGGGAACCCTCGGGCTCGGGCTCATCGACATCGTGCTGCCGACCGCTGACGCGCTCGGTGCGCTCACCGAACGGATGCACGGGCACCGCATCGAGCTCGCACACGACGGGCAGACGGTCACCGCGAGCGACCCGTGGGGCAACCGCCTGCGCGTCACCGCAACGCTCTAGACTCGTCGGCCGTGAGCGATCCCCACTACTCGAACGAGCCCGAAACGGGCGGCGCCGCCACGAGCGAGCAACCCGACAAGCCCACTTTCACCCGCGAGGGGCGCGCCGTCAGCCGCGCCGTGGCGCTGGCCCTGGCACCCGTGATCGTGCCGCAGTCTCGCGTGCTGCGCGAGAGCATCCCCGTCCTCCCCGAGGCGCCAGCGCCGTGGCGCGGCTCGGCCGGCCCGCGCGGTGACGACACCCCCGTGCGCCTGCTCGTGCTCGGTGATTCGACGGCGGCGGGGGTCGGCGTCGACCATGCGCGGCTCGGGCTCGGCGGGCAGTTGGCCGAGGCGCTCAGCGAGGCGACCGCGCGACGGGTCTTGTGGCGCGCATCCGGACGATCGGGGGCGACGGCGCGCGATCTGATCGCGCGGCACCTGCGACCGGCGCTGCGCGAGCGCACGACGGTCGTTTTTCTCACCGTCGGCGCGAACGACGCTCTCGCCGTGCGCAGCGCGCGCGGTTTCCGCCGCGACGTCGGCCACATCGTCGACAAGGTGTTCGCCTCGCACCCCGACGC
>DASSWY010000364.1:0-2533 GCA_035704325.1 Microcella sp.
TTCCTCCCATCCCCGCGCCGCATAGCCGCTCCTGAAGGCGAGACAAGGGTTTCCGGCGAGACGAGGCTGCGCTGAGGCGGGTTCCGGCGTAAACCCTTGTTTCGCATCCTGCACAGGGCGTCGTTCGGGATCCGCATCCCCTGAATCGTTGCCGAGGGCGCTGGGGCCCGCTCGCACAGCGCATCCTCGGCGTCATGACGACCACCGACCTTCCCCACATCGCGTCTGAACTGGCTCTGACAACCCCGTCGGGAGCATCGATGCTCGGGCGACCTCGCTGGGTCGACGAGTACCTGCTCGCCGAGACGCTGAGGGCGCGAGGCGACGAGCACTTTCTCCGCGACGCGGTGCGTTCGGGTGTTATTCGCCGAGCAGCACGGGGCGTCTACCGCCTCGACGACGCGAGGCGACAGGCGATCGCGGCCGGCGTGCATCCGAAGGACGATGCGTACCTCGCACACGTGCGTGCAGTGGCGCTGACCGCTTCCGCATCGACTGTGTTCTCGCACGAGAGTGCTGCTGTGCTCTGGGGCATGCGTCTTTTCGGCGAGTGGCCCGACCGCGTGATCGTCACGGTGCCACCGCGGACGAACGGGGCATCCACTGCTGACCTGATTCGTCATCTTCATGGTCTCGGGGACACCGTCGTCATTGATGGGATGCGCGTCACGACTGCGTCTCGGACGGTCGCTGATTGCCTGATGACTGCGGAACGGTTTGCTGCGTTCGAACTCGCGTGCGCCGCGCTGTTTGTTCCTCGACGGGGCAGGGCGATCGTGGCGCGCGCGGCCGTTCAGGAGGAACTCGACGTGAGCGGCTCGGTACGCGGGGTGCGCCGGGCCCGGGCGCTGTGGGAGGACGCGACGGTGGGATGCGAGTCGCCTGCCGAGGCACGAAGCCTCCGGCTCATCCTCGATCACGGCTTCGAGAAGCCTGAGCAGCAAGTGCACATCAGGGATGAGCAGGGCGATATGTTCGCTGACTTCGCATGGCTGGGGGCCCAGCTCGTCGGTGAGTGTGACGGGATCACGAAGTATCTGCCGCGCGGACCAGGTTCCGACCGAGCTGAGCTCGTCGAAAAGGCACTGAGGCGTGAGAAGCAGCGCGAGGGGCGACTGCGTCGCGCGGGGTGGGAGCACACACGGTGGAGCACCCCGACACTCCGCGACGAGCGGGCCTTCGTGTCGCTGCTTGACACCGCGGGAGTGCCGCGCCGACGGCGCGCTCGTCGTTACGCCTTGTCACCTGCGCACGCGGGGTAGAACCTCGCCGAGGCAAGGGTTTGCGACGAGACCAGGGCCCGGCGACCCTGTTCTGGCCGCAAACCCTTGTTTGGGCGGGTGCGCACTGCGCCATGGGCGGGTGCGCGTGGGCCGGGCGGGTGTGCGGGTGTGGGTGGGGTGGGTGCGTGTGGGGCGCGGGTGCGGCTCGGACCCGGGGCCCCGCGTCGGGAGCTCGGCCGCGGCGGCGCCCCTACGCGTCGGCGATGGTGAGTAGCACCGTGCCGGCGGGCACGGTCTCGCCGACCGCCGCGCCGATGCTCGCCACGACGCCGTCCTTGTGGGCGGTCATCGGCTGCTCCATCTTCATGGCCTCGAGCACGACGACGAGGTCGCCGGCGACGACCGTGTCACCCTCCGACACCGCGAGCTTCACGACGGTGGCCTGCATGGGGCTCGTGACGCTGTCGCCAGACCCGCCGGCACCCGCCGCGCCCGCGCCACCGCGACGGCGCGGTGCGGGGGCCGTGCCGACGCCGGCGCCCGAGCGGGCTCCGCCTGCCGAGCCCGCGGCACCCGATGCGACGCCCCCGGCGCCGAGCAGTGACTCAGGAAGCGACACCTCCATGCGCTTGCCGTTGACCTCGACGATGACACTCGAGCGAGGCGCCGGCCCGGTCACCTCTGCGCCGGTGAGGGTGCCGCTCCAGGGCTCCAGCTCGTTCGCGAACTCGGTCTCGATCCAGCGCGTGTACACGCTGAACGGCGAGCCGTCGGCCGGCGCGAACGCCGGGTCGTCGACGACCGCTCGGTGGAACGGCAGCACGGTCGGAAGGCCGGCCACCTCGAATTCGGCGAGGGCGCGTCGCGAACGCTCGAGAGCATCCTCTCGGCTCTTGCCCGTCACGATGAGCTTCGCGAGAAGCGAGTCGAACGCGCCCGAGATGACGTCGCCCGTGGTGACGCCCGAGTCGACCCGCACGCCGGGGCCGCCGGGGAAGCGCAGCGCGTGCACGGGGCCGGGCATCGGCATGAAGTTCAGCCCCGGGTCTTCGCCGTTGATGCGGAACTCGATCGAGTGGCCGTGCGCGACGGGGTCGTCGTAGCCGATCTCTTCGCCCTCGGCGATGCGGAACTGCTCGCGCACGAGATCGATTCCGGTGACCTCTTCTGAGACCGGATGCTCGACCTGCAGTCGCGTATTCACCTCGAGGAATGAGACGGTTCCGTCGGCGCCGATGAGGAACTCGCAGGTGCCAGCCCCGAGGTACTTCGCCTCGCGCAGGATCGCCTTGGACGCCTCGTACAGCAGC
>DASSWY010000337.1:0-6835 GCA_035704325.1 Microcella sp.
AGGCCCAGCCCGTGCCGGCCCGTCGGGTACACGTGCAGGGCGTGCGGCACCTGGTGCCGGGCAAGCGCCGCAGCGAGCAGGTACGCGTGCTCAACCGGCACCACCTCATCGTCGGCGGTGTGCCAGACGAACGTGGGCGGCATGGCGGGCGTCACGAGCTTCTCGACCGAGACCGCGCGGCGCTGCCACGGCCACGGGCGGGGGCCCAGCAGGTTCTGACGCGAGCCGGCATGCGTGGGCGTCACCATCGACACCACCGGGTAGCAGAGCACGGCCAGGTCGACGAGTCCGGTTGCGGCGGCGTGGCCGGCGAGGTGCCCGCCCGCCGAGAAGCCGAGCACGCCGACGCGGCGGGCGCCCGCCTGCCGCACGTCCGCGATGTGGGTGCGCACCGCATCCAGGGGGCCGGGGTGGCGGGTAGCGACGGGGTAGCGCAGCACGCTCGCGGCGACGCCGAGCGAGCGCAGCCAGTCGGCGACCGGCTCAGCTTCGTGCGGGGCGTGCCGGGCGTAGCCGCCGCCGGGCAGTACGACGATGTGGTCGGGGACGCTCGATTCGGTCACTCCGGCAGTATGCCGCTCGCTCGGACTGGCCAGTATCGGCTCCGGCGGGTGGTTGGCAACCGTCGAGACAAGGGTCTGTGCTGAAGCAAGGCTGGCGGCGGCCTCGTTTCGCCCCGAACCCTTGTTTCGGCGCCCCCTGCCGCGGATCGCGGGCGGCGCTCGTGCGCCGCATCGCGAACCCCGCGGGCGACGGATGCGCGGGGCCGCGCACCTAGAATGGGCTCACCATGGCAGCCCCCTCTTTCTCGGTCACCACCCCGATCTTCTACGTCAACGACGCGCCCCACATCGGGCACGCCTACACGGAGGTCGCCGCCGACGTGCTCGCCCGCTGGAACCGTCAGTGCGGCGTCGACACCTGGTCACTGACGGGCACCGACGAGCACGGTCAGAAGATCCTGCGCACGGCGGTCGCGAACGACGTCACCCCGAAGGAGTGGGCCGACAAGCTCGTCGCGGACGCGTGGATTCCGCTGCTGCAGACGATCGACATCGCGAACGACGACTTCATCCGCACGACCGAGGAGCGCCACGAGAGCGTCGTGCAGGCGTTTCTGCAGAAGTTGTACGACGACGACTACATCTACTTCGGCGAGTACGAGGGCTACTACTGCGTCGGCTGCGAAGAGTACAAGCAGACCGACGACCTCTCGCTCGGCGCGGGTGAGTTCGAGGGGCAATACGTCTGCCCCATTCACGGCCGCCCCGTCGAGGTACTCAAAGAGGCGAACTACTTCTTCCGCATGAGCGCCTTCGGCGACCGGCTGCTCGAGCTCTACGAGACGCAGCCCGACTTCATTCAGCCCGACAGCCTGCGCAACGAAATTGTGTCGTTCGTGCGCCGCGGCCTCGACGACCTGTCGATCTCGAGGCAGAGCTTTGACTGGGGCGTGCGCGTTCCGTGGGACGACAAGCACGTCTTCTACGTCTGGTTCGACGCGCTGATCAACTACATCTCGGCACTCGGCTGGCGTGCCGACGAGCCGGGCGAGCTGTTTCAGAAGTTCTGGCCGTCGAACCACATCGTCGGCAAAGACATTGCTCGCTTCCACGCCGTGATTTGGCCCGCCATGCTCATGGCGGCCGGCCTGCCGACCCCGCGGCGCGTGTTCGGGCACGGCTGGCTGCTCGTGGGCGGCGAGAAGATGTCGAAGTCGAAACTGACCGGTATCGCGCCGAGTCAGATCACCGACGTGTTCGGCTCGGACGCGTTCCGCTACTACTTCCTGCGCGCGATCTCGTTCGGCCAAGACGGCTCGTTCTCGTGGGAGGACCTCGCCGCCCGCTACCAGGCCGAACTCGCCAACGGCTTCGGCAACCTCGCCTCCCGCGTCATCGCGATGGTCGGCCGCTACTGCGACGGGCGCCTGCCCGCCGCGAGCGACGTCACCGAGGCGGATGCGCGCATCCATTCGGTCGTGGAATCGGCGGTCGAGCGCGCCACCGCCGCGATGGACCGCTTCGCGATTCACGAGGCGATCGCCGCCATCTGGACGGTCGTCGACGAGCTGAACGGCTACCTCACCGAGCAGGAGCCGTGGAAGGTCGCGAAGGACGAGTCGCAGACCGCACGCCTGCACACGATCCTCGCGACCGCGGCCGAGGGGCTGCGCGCCCTGTCGGTGCTGCTCGCGCCGGTCATGCCGAAGTCGACGGCACTGCTGTGGACGGCCCTCGGCGCCGACGCCGCGATCGGCCCGCTCGCCGAGCAGCGGATTGATCAGGTCGCCACCTGGGGTCAGCTGCCCGAGGGCGCCCAGGTGTCGGCGCTGCCGCCGCTCTTCCCGCGCATCGAGGTCGACCAGCGCGGCTAGCTCGGGGCTGCGCCCCGCGTCTCTTTTGTGGCAACCGACCCTCGAGGTCGGCGCCCTCGTGCTGCCGTATGGCCGCGCGACGACTCGACACAGGAGATCACGATGACCGACGACTACTTCCTCCGGCGGGTGGCGCGCATCCGCGATGCGTTCTGGGCCTGGGACCCGATCGGGGTGTCCGACTATCGCGCGGGTAACGACGACGAGTACGACCACTACATCGGGCGGTACCTCGGGCTGCGGGCCGGGGGCGGGTCGGTCGAGGAGGCGGCGCGGGCTGCGGCGACGCTGCTGCAGCGCATGACCGAGCTCGACGAGGTCGACTCTGACCGTCTTGTCGCTCTGCTTACGGCCGCAGACCAGCCGTGACGTATTGCAGGAAAACGGCGCCCCCGCGGGCCCATCGCCCTTGACTTTCCGCTGGTCGCCGCTCTCGTTTCCTGCAAAACGTCACGGGCGGGCGGCGCGAAGTGGGGGCAAGGGCGGCGGTGCCGAGCTCGGGCTGTTGCGACGCGGCGGGCGGCACCGCGGGCGGCGGGGCGCTGCCTCGCGCGCGGCGGCGGACCACTTCTCAGGAGTGGACGCCGCCCCGCCCCGACATCACGCGCACCTCAGGGCGCAGCACCCATCCACTCCTGAGAAGCTGTCCGCCTGCCCGCCCCAACCCGGCCCCTGGGGCCAGCGTTCCCTGAGCGCAACCCCCAGCGGGGGCCGTGCACTGGTCAGTAGACTCGCCTGCGCGGTCGGGGCTCTCGACCGGGGAAGCGAGCAGTTCATGACCGACGCGATCGACGCACACATCCGCAAGCGGGCGGCCATGGAAGACACGAGCCGCGACCTGGCCTACCCGCCGTCGCCGGAGGCGCTCGTCGTGCCCGTCTACGACAACCACACGCACCTCGAGATCGCCGACGGCGAGAACCCGCTGCACTACCGCGAGCACCTCGACCGGGCCAGTGCGGTGGGTGTGCGCGGCGTCGTGCAGGTCGGCACCGACGTGCTCACCAGCCAGTGGTCGGCGGCGGTCGCCGAGCGTGAGCCGCGCGTTCTCGCGGCGGTCGCGATTCACCCCAACGAAGCCCCCAAATTGGATGCACGCGGCGAGCTTGACGATGCCCTCGCCGCCATCGACGCGCTCGCCTCGCAACCCCGCGTGGTCGCCATTGGCGAGACGGGCCTCGACTACTTCCGCACCGACGGCGGCGGACGCGACGCCCAGTTGCGCGCGTTCGAGGCGCACATCGAGTTCGCGAAGCAGCACAACCTGGCGCTGCAGATTCACGACCGCGACGCGCACGAAGACGTGGTGGCGACCCTGCTGCGGGTGGGCGCGCCCGAACGCACGGTCTTCCACTGCTTCTCGGGCGACGTCGAATTGGCGTCGATCCTCGCCGAGCGCGGCTGGTTCGCGTCGTTCGCGGGCACCGTCACGTTCAAGAACGCCCGCAACCTGCGCGACGCGCTCGAGATCTTGCCGCGCTCGCTGCTGCTCGTCGAGTCGGATGCCCCGTTTCTGACCCCGCACCCGCACCGCGGCCGCCCCAACGGCCCGTACCTGCTGCCGTGGACGGTGCGCGCCATGGCCGACTCGATCGGCACCGATGCGTCGATGCTCGCCGCCCAGCTCAGCTCGAACACCGAGAACGTCTACGGTCACTGGGACGACCACCCGGTGATCGCCCCGGGCGACCCGTGGGCCGACCGCCCCGAGGAGGGCGACGCCGCCCCCGCGCACCACGACATTCCGGGCGACCCGCACGACTTCACGCCGTCGGCGCCCGAGCCCCAGCCCGACGCCCCGGGCGATCACTGACGTGGCAGCGCTGCTCGGCCCGGCCGAGGTGCGCGATCTCGCCGAGTTGCTCGGCGTCGCACCGACGAAGAAGCTCGGCCAGAACTTCGTGCACGACGGCAACACGGTGCGCCGTATCGTGCAGGCCGCGAAGCTCACCCCGGGCGAGACGGTGCTCGAGGTGGGCCCGGGCCTCGGCTCGCTGACGCTCGGGCTTCTCGACGCCGGACACCCGGTGGTCGCGGTCGAGATCGACCGGCGCCTGGCCGCGCAGCTACCCGTCACGGTCGGCGAGCTGCAGCCGGGTGCCGAGCTCACGGTGGTCACCGCTGATGCGATGACCGTCGACGCGGCCGCGCTTTCCGTGCCCGACGGGGCCCCGCGCATCCCGACCGCTCTGGTCGCGAACCTGCCGTACAACATCAGCGTTCCGGTGCTGCTGCACCTGCTGGCCGCCCTGCCGTCGCTTGAGCGCGTGCTCGTGATGGTGCAGGCCGAGGTCGGCCACCGCATCGCCGCGGCTCCGGGCTCGAAGATATACGGCAGCCCGAGCGTGAAGGCCGCCTGGTACGGCGACTGGCGGGTCGCCGGCACGATCAGCCGCCAGGTTTTTTGGCCGGTTCCGAACGTCGACAGCGTGATCGTCGGGATGCACGCGCGTCGCGTCCCCGGCGACGACGTCCTGCGTCTGCGCACCTTCCAGCTCGTTGATGCCGCGTTCGGGCAGCGTCGCAAGATGCTGCGTCAGGCGCTCGCCGAGGTGTTCGGCTCGTCGGCCGAGTCGACGGCGGCGCTCGAGGCCGCGGGCGTCGACCCGACGGCGCGCGGCGAGCAGCTCAACCTCGACGCGTTCCTCGCGATCGCTCGGCTCGGGCAGTAGTCGTGAGCGCCCTTGCGCCGCAGGGCCCCGGCCCGTCTGGCGGCCGGGGTGCACCCGGCGGCGGTCCCGGCGGCGGCCCGAGCGGAGGGCTGGGCGCGCCCGCGCGAGGCGTCCTGGGGTGGGTGGACGCGCATCCGGCCCCACCGATCGTTCTGGCGATCGGCGCGGGCTTCTCGGTCGGTGCGCTGGTGCCCGAGGTGGGCGAGACCCCCGATGCCGTGCCGTTCGCGCTCATCGCGCTCGCCATCGCCCTGACGCTTGCCGGCGTTCCGCTCGCGGCGGTGGGCCGCACCGTGCTCGACAAGCGCTTCACCTCGGCGCTGCTGTTGCTGTCGGTGTTTCTCGGCCCGCTTCTCGCCTTCGTGCTGAGCCGCGTGCTGATTCGCGACCCCGACCTGCAGCTGGGGCTGCTGTTGCTGCTGCTCGCGCCCGGCGTGGGGCTCATCGTGGGCATCGTGCGGCGCGCGGGCGGCGACGCCGAAGCGCTCTTCGCCTCGGCGCCCGTGCTGTTGCTCGTGCAGGCGGTCACGGTGCCCGGTCTGCTGATTCTGTTTACCCTCGCCGACGACTTTCTCGCGCTCGACCTGTCGGGCCTGCCGCCCGTGATTCTCGCGACGATCATCGCGCCGACCGCCCTCATCGTCGCGTTGCAGTTCGTCGGCGAGCGCGTCGGCCCCGTGCGCTCTGGGCTGCGCGTCGCCACCGGCTTCACGGTGCCGGCGACGGCGCTCGCGGTCGGCACCATGGCCGCCGTGTTCACGCCCCGCGCGATGGAGCGCATCGAGCTGCTGCCCGCCGTCGCCCCGCTGTTCGGCGTCTACCTGATCGTCATGACGCCGCTCGGAATCCTCGTCGGCACCGCCTTCAGCCTGTCGATCGGCGGCGTGCGCTCGCTCACCTTCGCCGGCGCTGCCCGCAACGGCCTGCTCGTACTGCCCATCGCCGCCGCCTTCGAGGACGGCTTCGAACTCGTGCCCCTCGTCGTCGTGCTGGGCATGGCGATCGAGGTGATCGGTCTGGGCGTCTACCGGCTGCTCGTGCCGAGCCTCACGCAGCAGAGCCGCGGGGCGTACTCGCGCGACTGAGCGGTGGCCGCGCTAACGGCCCGTGCGCTGCAGCAGCGTGAGCACCTCGACGTGCGTCGTCTGCGGGAACATGTCGACGACCCGCGCCCGCTCGACCCGGTAGTCGGGCATTGCGGCGAGGTCGCGCGCGAGTGTGTCGGGGTTGCAGCTCGAGTACACGACCGTGTTGGGCCCGCGCTCGGCGAGCAGCGTCGCGAGCGGCTCGCCGAGGCCGCGCCTAGGCGGGTTCACGACGACCAGTTCGGGCAACGCTGCTTCCCGACGCGCCCAGTCGAGCGCGTCATCGGCGATGAATCGGATGCGCGCGCGGTCTTCGTCGCGCCCGTACCGCGCGTCGCGCGCCAGTGTCGCACTCGCCACCGCGTCGCGCGACACCTCAACCCCCACAACACGTCGCCCTGAACCCGGAGCCCCGGCAGCGTGCAGCGCGAACCCACCGACCCCGCAGTACAGGTCGGCGACACTCGCAGGCCCCACCTCGTCAACCCACGCCGCCGCCTGCCGGTACAGCTCACCCGCGACGGCGGTATTGGTCTGCACGAACGACTGCGGCAGCGCGGCCATCTCGACGTCGCCGACGCGCATCGGCAGCGCCCGCGCCGGGGTGAGCACGTGCTCTTCTTCACCTTCGAGCACGGCCTTGTGCTCGGGCAGCAGGTTCACGGTGACGACGTGGGCGGCAGGCACGGCCGCGAGCAGCG
>DASSWY010000105.1:0-6137 GCA_035704325.1 Microcella sp.
GTGGCCGCCCGCAGTGAGGGCGACCGTCTCTTCGTCGTTCATCGCCATGCGGGCGAAGGTCTCGCGCACGTGCTGCGCGGTCTTCAGCGGGTCGGGCTTGCCGTTCACGCCCTCGGGGTTCACGTAGATGAGACCCATCTGCACCGCGGCGAGCGGGTTCTCCATCGTCTCGGGCTCGTCGACGTTCTCGTAACGCTCGTCGCTCGGGGCGAGCCACTCGCTCTCGCTGCCCCAGTAGGTGTCTTTCTCGGGGCCCCACAGGTCTTCACGGCCAAACGAGTAGCCGTAGGTCTTCAGGCCCATCGACTCGTACGACAGCGTGCCGGCGAGGATCATCAGGTCGGCCCACGAGATCTTGTTGCCGTACTTCTTCTTGATCGGCCACAGCAGGCGGCGGGCCTTGTCGAGGTTCGCGTTGTCGGGCCACGAGTTCAGGGGCTCGAAGCGCAGGGTGCCGGTGCCGCCACCGCCACGACCGTCGGCGATGCGGTAGGTGCCGGCCGAGTGCCAGGCCATGCGAATCATGAGGCCGCCGTAGTGGCCCCAGTCCGCCGGCCACCAGTCTTGGCTGGTGACGAGCAGCTCTTTCACGTCGGCAACCAGCGCCTCGACGTCGAGCTTCTTCAGCTCCTCGCGGTAGGTGAAATCGGCACCCAGCGGGTTCGTCTTCGTGTCGTGCTGCGCCAGGATGTCGAGGTTCAGGGCCTTGGGCCACCAGTTCTTGGGGCCGGCCTCCATCGAGGTGTGGGATCCGTGGCGAACAGGGCACGTACCGACGAGTTCGGTCATGTATTCCTCCTTGAAAAGATTGCATGCAATCGTATCGACTCGGGGTTAGGAGACTCGTGTGGGTCGAGCGTTGGAAGGCTGCGCGCGCTGCTGAGAAGCGCGCTGACGCACGGACAGCAGGCGCACGTGCGCGCGGGTGGACATCGCTCCCTGCTGCGCGGAAACGACGAAACCCCCGCCAATCAGCGGGGGTTTCTCGTGGTGGCTCCGACCGGCATCGATCCGGTGACCTTTCGATTTTCAGTCGAACGCTCTACCAACTGAGCTACAGAGCCTTGGTCGACGAGGCGCCGAAACGCTTCGCCTAGTGAAGAAGCCCCACCTCGTGTCGGAACACTCGATGAGGCTTCACACCGCGACCCTGACGGGACTTGAACCCGCGACCTCCGCCGTGACAGGGCGGCACGCTAACCAACTGCGCTACAGGGCCTTGCGTATTCAATTGTACTGGTTTGCCTCGTTGTGACCCCAGCGGGATTCGAACCCGCGCTACCGCCGTGAAAGGGCGGCGTCCTAGGCCGCTAAACGATGGGGCCTAAGCGAATCGACGAGGCGACCGGTACGCAAGCATAGGGGCACCGCCGCGTTTCTACCAAACCGCGCTCCCCGCGGGGGATAGCGTCGCGTGAATGTGTCGGTGACGCCGTCGGGGCGACGCCGCCACGAACGTGCGGTGCGGTGTCTAGCCGAACCGTGCATCCGTTGATACTGTGATCAATGGTGCTCATGGGGAAAATGTGACATAACGCATTCGCACCGGAATCGAGACAGATACATGCGCGAGACACTCGCACGGCTCGGGGGAGCCACTCGGTCGACATCGGGGGATGCTCGGCCCGCTTCGCGACGCCCGCGCAGCACCGCTCTCATCGCCTCGATTGCTGCCGCTCTCATGCTGCTGACGGTGGGCCTTGCGGCCCCCGCCCCCACCGCGAGTGCCGCGACGTACCCCAGCTGGGACGACGTTCTCGCCGCCCGCGAGAATGTCGCCGCGCAGGAAGCGGCGATCACCGAAATCCAGGGGCTGATCGCGGGCCTCGCCGCCGCCGCCACCGAGGCTCAGGCGGTCGCCGAAGAAAAGGGTCAGCTCTACTTCGAGGCGCAGCTCGCATTTGACGAGGCCGCCTTCCGCGCCGACACCCTGCAGGCGCAGGCTGACGAGGCGCAGGCCACCGCCGACGAGTCGCGCCAGCGCGCCGCCCAGTTCGTCGCCGAGCTCGCCCGCGCGGGCGGCGGCGACCTCTCGGCCTCGCTCTTCACGAACCCCGGCGAGGCCGAGGCCCTGCTCTCTCGCCTTGGCTACGCCAGCAAGATCGGTGAGCAGGCCGAAGGTATTTACGCCGTCGCGCTCGCCGACCAAAACACCGCCCAGTCGCTGAGCGACCAGGCGCAGGTTGCCCGCGAGATTCGTGAAGAGCTGCGGGTCGAGGCCGAGGCGGCGTTCGCCGAAGCGCAGGCTGCGCAGCTCGCGGCGGAAGAGGCACTCGCCGCCCAGCAGG
Source organism: Microcella sp. (assembly GCA_035704325.1). Lineage (GTDB taxonomy): Bacteria > Actinomycetota > Actinomycetes > Actinomycetales > Microbacteriaceae > Microcella. The sequence continues at coordinate 2,289 of DASSWY010000105.1, forward strand.
AAAACCAGAACCGCCTCGAAGTGCAGCTCGGTGTTCTGCAGGGTGTGCTGCAGACGACGCAGGCCGAGTTCGAAGAGGGCGAGCGCATCCGTAAGGCCGAAGAGGCCGCCCGCAAGGCGCGCGAAGAAGCCGCACGCCGCGCTGCCGAAGAGGCCGCACGCAAGGCCGCCGAGGAGGCGGCCGCGGGGGGCATCGACGGCGGAGGCGCCAACCCCGGCGGCAGCTCGAACAACGGCGGCGTCGTCACCGGTAGCGGCTGGGCGAGCCCGCTCAGCGGCCCGATCACCTCGAACTACGGCAACCGCGTGCACCCCGTCACGGGCGAGGCGAGGTTTCACGCCGGCACCGACATCGGCGCAGGGTGCGGTCGCCACATGTACGCGGCATCGGGCGGCACGGTGAGCTACGCCGGCTGGAACGGCGGCTACGGCTACTTCGTGCGCATCAACCACGGTGATGGCGTGACCAGCTCGTACGGCCACATTCAGAGCGGCGGCGTTCTCGTCGCCAACGGTCAGCGCGTCGAGCCGGGCCAGCTGATCGCCCTCGTCGGCACGACGGGGCTGTCGAGCGGCTGCCACCTGCACCTTGAGATTCGCATCAACGGTGCGTCGACGAACCCCGTGCCGTTCCTGCAGGCGCGCGGCGTCAGCATCGGCTAGCGACAAGCCCACGAAAAAGGGCGCCCACCCGCGATGCGGGGGGCGCCCTTTTTATTGCGCGGGATGCGCGGGGCGGCTAGTGCTCGTGCGGCACGTACGCGGCGATGCCGGCCTGGATGATCGCCTCGGCCTCGGCGGCGTCGCCCCAGCCCTCGGTCTTGACCCACTTGCCGGGCTCGAGGTCTTTGTAGTGCTCGAAGAAGTGCTCGATCTCTTTCTTCGTGTACTCGGGGATCGAGTCGACGTCTTGGATGTGGTCCCAGCGCGGGTCCTTCGCCGGCACGGCGATGACCTTCGCGTCGCTGCCGCCGTCGTCGGTCATGTTGAACACGCCGACCGGGCGAACGGTAACGCCCACGCCCGGGAACAGCGGGTAGTCGAGCAGCACCAGCACGTCGACGGGGTCGCCGTCGAGGCCGAGCGTGTTCTCGAAGTATCCGTAGTCGGTCGGGTAGACGAACGACGTGTACAGCACGCGGTCGAGGAAGACGCGACCGGTCGCGTGGTCGACCTCGTACTTGTTGCGGCTGCCGCGGGGAATCTCGATGACGGCGGGGTAGGCGCCCATGTAGTTGCTCCTGAAGTCGGTGTCTGGCGGGCGATGCGCCCGCCGGCGGATCGGGCGCAACGCCCGGAAATCAGCGGCTCTAACCTTAGTGGATGGCCCCCGAAACGCCCGATGGCGGAGAGCGTCGCCCCCGGCTCACCCCTGCGATGGCGGATGCGCGCCGCGCGGTGCGCGCGCAGCTCACCGACATCGAGGCGGGCAGCCTCGTGCTCGTCGCCCTCAGCGGCGGCCCCGACTCGCTGGCGCTCGCCGCGGCCACCGCGTTCGAGGCGCCGCGCGCCGGGCTGCGCGCCGGCGCGGTGATCGTCGACCACGGGCTGCAGGAGGGCTCGGCCGAGGTCGCCGAGCGCGCCGCCAAGCAGGCGCGGGATCTCGGTCTCGCCCCGATTCAGATTGAACGCGTGCGGGTTGATCGGTACGGCGGAGGGGCACCCGTGACCGGCGACGGCGCCATCAGGGGCACGGGAGGCACGGGCGGCCCCGAGGCGGCGGCGCGTGCCGCACGGTATGCCGCTCTCGAGGTCGCCGCCGTCGAGCACGGCGCCGCGGCTGTATTGCTGGGCCACACGCTCGACGACCAGGCCGAGACCGTGCTGCTGGGGCTCGCCCGCGGCAGTGGGGCGGTCAGCATCTCGGGGATGCCGGCGCAGCACGGCATTTACCGGCGGCCGTTTTTGGGGCTGCGGCGGGCATCCACGATTCAGGCGTGCCGCGATCAGGGCCTCACGCCCTGGAGCGACCCGCACAACACCGACCCCGCGTTCACGCGCGTGCGCGTGCGTGAGCGGGTGCTGCCCGTGCTCGAGGCCGAGCTCGGGCCGGGCGTCGTCGAGGCGCTCGCCCGCACCGCCGAGCTCGTGCGCGACGACGCCGACGCCCTCGAGTTGATGGTCGACGAGGTCGCCGAAGAGCTCGTCGAGCTCGAAGACGGCGGATGCTCGGTGCCGGTCGCATGGATCGCCGCTAACCCCCGCGCGCTCAGCTCGCGCCTCGTGCGCCTCGTCGCCCGCGTTGAATTCGGGCTCAGTCTCACGCGCGCGCAGACGCTCGAGGTGCTGCGGCTCGCGACCGACTGGCACGGGCAGGGCGCCGTGCACCTTCCCGGCGTTAGGGTGAATCGCGCAGGCGCACGCATCGTGTTCACTGCCGTCTAGCCGCTCTGCCCGACCCTCGCCCCATCTCACCTCTGGAGGACCAGCCCGTGGACGTCGACGAGATTCGCTCCGACCTGACCGAGGTGCTCATCACCGAGGAAGAGATTCACGCGAAGCTCGCCGAGCTGGCCCGCCGCGTCGAGGCCGACTACGCCGACAACCCGCCGCTGCTCGTGGGCGTGCTGAAAGGCGCCGTCATGGTGATGGCCGACTTCGCGCGCGAGCTGAACATGCACATCGAGATGGACTGGATGGCGGTCAGCTCGTACGGCGCGAGCACCGAGTCGAGTGGCGTCGTGCGCATCCTCAAAGACCTCGACACCGAGATCGCCGGGCGCCACGTGCTGATCGTCGAAGACATCATCGACTCGGGGCTCACCCTGTCGTGGCTGACCGCGAACCTCGAATCGCGCGGGGCCGCGAGCGTGAAGATTCTCGCCCTGCTGCGCAAGCCCGAGGCGGCCAAGGTCGAGGTGCACGTCGAGTACGTGGGCTTCGAGATTCCGCCGGCGTTCGTCGTGGGCTATGGCCTCGACTACGCCGAGAAGTACCGCAACCTGCGGGCTGTCGGCGTGCTCGCGCCCCACGTATACGAGTAGGCGGCGGCCACCCCGACCGCGGCGACCGGGGTGTCTCGCGCGTCTCCGCGAGCGACGGTCGTTCAGAACTCAGGAAACGGCTGAGTTTCGGCGACGATGCGAGTGGCGCAGACCCTCACCTCCTGAATTGCGAACGGCACAGGGGGCGGCCGCCACAACTTTCTGCCGGGCGGATACTCACCGCCGGTGTGCGGGGTGGCCCCGCCAGTCACGCCGGCCCTGTCCACTATTCAGGACGAGGGATTGTTTCGGCGGCGGCCCGCGCCGCCCAGACCCCCAGGTTCCTGAGAAGTGGACAGGTGGGAGCCGAGGCGCGCGGCTCACGGTGCGCCTCCGGCGAACATCCAGCGGGCGCATTGAACGCGGCAGGTAGCCTTCAAGGACTATGGCGACGGCGAAAAAGAAGTTCACCTGGAAAGGCCTGTTCAAAGGCCCGTTCCTCTACATAGCGCTCGGTGCGATCGCGCTGATCGTCGGGTTCAGCCTGCTTGCCCAGGGCGGGTTCCGCGAGGTGTCGACGGCTGAGGGTCTCGACGTGCTCGAGAACGCCGAGATCGAGTCGGTGACGATCATCGACGGCCAGCAGCGGGTCGACGTGACCCTCGCCGAGGAGTACGAAGACTTCGGCACGCAGGTGCAGTTCTATTACGTGTTCCAGCGTGCAGAGGCGATCATCGACGCGGTTGAAGCCTCCGGCGTCGAGGACTTCACCGACGAGGTGCCGCAGACCAACTTCTTCACGTCGATCCTCGGGCTCATCATCCCGTTCCTGATCATCGGTGTGATCTTCTACTTCCTGCTCACTCGCCTGCAGGGCGGCGGCGGGCGCATCATGCAGTTCGGCAAGTCGCGCGCGAAGCTCGTCA
>DASSWY010000110.1:0-16575 GCA_035704325.1 Microcella sp.
GTGAAGCAGTTGGCTCCGCCCGAATTCAGCACGATGGCCCGCGCGCGGCCGTCGGCGATCGCCTGGCGCGACCAAATGATGGGGTTCGCCTGGGCCCGGTTCGAGGTGAACACGGCGGCGGCCGCGTCGCGGGGACCGGTGTTCACGATGAGCGCGAGGTCGGGCGCGCCCGAGGTCTTCAGCCCCGCGGCGACGCCCGCGGCGGTGAAGCCGACGGGCACCGTCACGGTCACGGGGCGACCCCGTCGATCGGAAGCCCGAGGGTTTCGGGGAGGCCCAGGGCGATGTTGAGCGACTGCACGGCGGCTCCTGCTGTTCCCTTCACGAGGTTGTCGAGGGCGACGATGATGACGGCGCGACCCGCGTCGGCGTCGAGGCCGACGCCGATCAGCGCGGTGTTGGCGCCGACCGTCTCGGCCGTCGACGGGTAGCGGCCGGCGGGCAGCACGTGAACGAAGGCCTCGTCGGCGTACCGGTCGGCGTAAGCAGCGTGCAGCTGCTCGGCCGTGACACCGTCGGCGACGCGCGCCGTGATCGTCGCGAGGATGCCCCGCGCCATCGGCACGAGCACCGGCGTGAACGAGATGGTCGGCTTCTCGGCACCCGCGAGGCGCAGATTCTGCAGAATCTCGGGGATGTGGCGGTGCACCCCGCCGACCGCGTACGGCTGGGCGGACCCGAGCAGCTCGCTGGCGAGCAGGTTCGTCTTGAGCGCGCGGCCGGCGCCGGAGGGGCCGACGGCGAGCGCGGCGGTCAGGTCGCGCTCATCGATGAGGTCAGCGTGGATGCCCGGCGCAAGACCCAGCGACACCGCGGTGACGTTGCATCCCGGCACCGCGATGCGGCGAGCGCCGGCAAGCACCTCGCCGTGGCGCGAGCCGTCAGCGTGCGGCAGTTCGGGCAGGCCGTAGCTCCACGAGCCGTGGTACTCGCCGCCGTAGTAGCGCGCCCAGTCGTCGGCGCTCGTCAGCCGGTGGTCGGCGCCGCAGTCAAGCACGAGCACATCGTCATCGAGTTCGGCGGCAATGGCTCCCGAGGTACCGTGCGGCAGGGCGAGCACCACGATGTCGTGGCCGCGCAGGTTCTCTGCCGTCGTCTCGACAAAGGTCAGGTGCGCGAGCGAGCGCAGGTGCGGGTGCACGTCAATGAGTGCGGCGCCGGCGTTCGAGTGCGCGGTCACCGTGCGCACCTCGAGCTCGGGGTGGCGCGCCATCAGGCGCAGCACCTCGCCGCCGGCGTACCCGCTCGCCCCGGCGATCGCGACGGAATACGGCATTGCTCTAGCTTAGGCCCGCAGGCTCGCCCCAAAACGCTCGGCAGCGAGCGCGAGGCCCGCCATCTTCGCCTCGGTGGCTTCGGCCTGGGTCAGCGTGCGGTCGGCGGCGCGGAAGCGCAGCGCGAGCGTCACCGACTTCGTGCCGGCCTCGACGCCGTCGCCGCGGTAGTCGTCGACGAGGGTCGCCGACTCGAGCAGCTCGCCCGCACCCTCGACCACGGCCCGGCGCAGCTCGCCCGCGGGCACCTCAACCGGCACCACGAGCGACAGGTCTTGGGTCGCCGCCGGGTACGCCGACAGGCTCTCGGCGACCAGTTCGCCCTCTCCCAGCGCGATCAGCGCGTCGAGGTCGAGCTCGAGCACGGCGACCCGACGCGGCAGGTCGTGCTCGACGGCGATGCGCGGCAGCAGCTCGCCCGCGAACCCGACGGACTGCTCGCCGACAAACAGCTCGGCAGTGCGGCCCGGGTGCAGGGTGGGGTGGGACCCCTGGCGCACCTCGAGGGCGACACCCGCCGCGGACGCGACGAGGTGCGCGGCACCGAGCGCATCCGCGATGCCGGCCGGCTCGGCCGACTGGCCGATGCCGCGCGGCCGACGGTCGCCCGTCACGAGCACGGCGACGCGCCAGGGCTGCGGCGGGATGCTCGCGTTCAGGTCGGCGAGGACGTCATCGCTGGGGCGCGCCGAACCAAACGGGACGGCGTCGACGCCGTAGGCTACGCCCGCCTCGGGTCGGAAGACCCGCCCCACCTCGAAGAGGGCCAGATCAAGCAGCCCCCGCGAGCGGTTGCGGTGGGCGGTGGTGACGAGCGCCGGGATCAGGCTGCGGCGCAGGTGCGCGGCCTCGGCGTCGAGCGCGTTCGCCAGCCGCATGGTCGGCGCGTCCTCGCCATCCATCAGGGCGACCTGGGCGGAGGTCGAGAACGGGTAGTTCAGCACCTCGCTGAAACCGGCGGCGGCGAGCGACGCGCCCAGCGCGCGACGCACCCGCTGGGTGCGCGTGAGGCCACGGCCGGGCGGCGCGACGGGGAGCACGGCAGGGATGCGGTCGTAGCCGACGATGCGCGCCACCTCTTCGGCGAGCGAGGGCGCGTCGATGAGGTCGGGGCGCCAGCTCGGCGGCTCGACCATCCAGCCTTCGCCCTCCAGGCGAATTTGGCAGCCGATCGCCGTCAGCGAGTCGGTGACCTCGTCGAGCGAGTAGTCGACCCCGACGAGGCCGTCGACGTAGCCCTCGGGCAACGCGATGCTCTCGGGGCGCTTCGCTTCGATCCACTCAGAGCCGAGCGTGTCGATCGTGCCGCCGGCGAGCTCAACCAGCAGCTCGGCGACGCGCTGTGCGGCGGGCGCGGCAACGAGCGGATCAACGCCGCGCGCGAAGCGCTTCGACGCTTCGCTCGGCAGCTTGTGACGGCGCGCGGTGCGGCTGATCGAGACCGGGTCGAAGTTGGCCGCCTCAATGAGCACGTCGGTCGTCGCATCGCTCACCTCGGTGCTGGCGCCCCCCATCACGCCGGCGAGGCCGATGGGCCCCGACTCGTCGGTGATGAGCAGGTCTTCGGGGTCAAGGGTGCGTGTCTGATCGTCGAGGGTGGTCAGCGTCTCCCCCGCGACCGCGCGTCGCACGACGATGCCGCCGCTGAGCCGCGACAGGTCGTACGCGTGAATGGGCTGGCCGAGCTCGAGCATCACGTAGTTGGTGATGTCGACCGGCAGCGAGATCGAGCGGATGCCGGCGAGACCGAGCCGCGCGATCATCCAGGGCGGGGTCGGTCGCGTCGGATCGAGGCCCCGCACGACCCGCGTGACGAAGACATCGCAGCCGCGACGACCGCGCACGGGGGCGTCATCGCGCACCTCCACGCTGAAGCCGTCGGCCTCACCGACCTCGCGCGCCTTCGCCGGGTCGCGGAACGCGGCACCCGTCGCGTGCGAGTACTCGCGCGCGATGCCGCGAATCGACAGCGTGTAGCCGCGGTCGGGGGTGACGTTCACCTCAACGGCCACATCGTCGAGGCCGAGCAGGGCGATGGCGTCGGTGCCGACCTCGGGGTCGAGCCCGAGCGTCACGAGGCGCAGGATGCCGTCGTGCTCGTCGCCGAGGCCCAGCTCGCGGGCGCTCGCGATCATGCCGTCGGAGACGTGACCGTAAGTCTTGCGAGCGCTGATGGGGAACGGGCCGGGCAGCACCGAACCGGGCAGAGCGACGACGACCTTGTCACCGACGTGGAAGTTGTGCGCACCGCAGACAATGCCGCGCACCTCGGGCTCGCCGGAGTCGCTCGTGCCGGTGCGCACCTGGCACCAGCGGATTGTCTTGCCGTTGGACTGCGGCTCGTCGACGTACTCGAGCACCTCCCCCACGACGATGGGGCCGGTGAGGGATGAGCCGTGGATGGCCTCCTCCTCAAGCCCCACCTTGACGAGGGCGGCGTGGACGTGGTCGGCGTCAGCGCGCTCGGGCAGCTCGACCCACTCGCGAAGCCACGACAGGGGAACGCGCATCAGGCACTCACTCCAAACTGCTGGGTGAAACGCACGTCGCCTTCGACCATGTCGCGCATGTCGTGCACCTCATTGCGGAACATCAGGGTGCGCTCGATTCCCATGCCGAACGCGAAGCCTTGGTACACCTCAGGGTCGACGCCGGCCGCGCGCAGCACGTTCGGGTTGACCATGCCGCAGCCGCCCCACTCGATCCAGCGCGCACCACCGCGGAAGGTGGGGTGCCAGACGTCAAGCTCGGCGCTGGGCTCGGTGAAGGGGAAGTAGCTGGGGCGCAGACGAATGCGGGCGCCCTCGCCGAACATCGTGCGGGCCATGTGCTCGAGGGTGCCGCGCAGGTGCGCCATCGTGAGGCCCTTGTCGATCGCGATGCCCTCGATCTGGTGGAAGACGGGGGTGTGCGTCGCATCCAGCTCATCGGTGCGGAACACGCGGCCCGGCGCCACGACGTACAGCGGGAGGCCGCGCTCGAGCAGCGCGCGCACCTGCACGGGGCTCGTGTGCGTGCGCATCAGAAGGTGTGCATCCTCGGGCTCGACGAAGAAGGTGTCCTGCATCGCCCGGGCAGGGTGGTCGGGGTCGAAGTTCAGCGCGTCGAAGTTGAACCACTCGTTCTCGAGCTCGGGGCCCTCCGCGACCTCCCACCCCATGGCGACGAAGATGTCGCTCATCTGCTCCATGAGGGTGGTGAGCGGGTGGCGGCCGCCGGCGAGCCCGAGCGGAGCCACTGCGGTGACGTCGATCGCCTCAGCGGCGAGCGCGTGCGCCTCCTCCTCGGCGGCGAGCGTCTCTTCGCGCGCGGCGAAGGCCTGCTGAACGCGGCCGCGAGCCTGGCCCACGAGCTTGCCGAGCGCGGCCTTCTGCTCGGCGGGCACGTCGCGCAGGCTCGCGTTCAAGCGGGCGAGCGCGGACTGCTCGCCCGCGTGAGCGGAACGGGCGGCTTTCAGCGCGGCGGTGTCGCCCGCGGCGTCGATCGCGGCGAGCGCCGCGTCGATCGCCGACGCGACGGCGTCATCGGTAATGGGGAGGCTGTCAGGCACGAGCACCGAGTCTAATCGGGCCGCGCTGCGCGCTAGTTGCCGCCGTCGCTGCCGTCGCCGATGTCGGTCGACAGACCCATGGGGGTTTGCGAAGACGAGCGTCGAGCGCGAATGGAGGCGATCGCCGTCGTGTCGGCGTTCTCGCCCGTCGTCTTGCGCGCGGCACGCCGCGATGCGCGGCCCGACGGGTTTCGCGACGCAAGCCGACGCGCCACCATCGACAGCGTGAGATTCACGACGAGGAAGATGCCCAGCGTGATCACGAAGTAGGAGAAGCCGTACTGCGAGAAACCGAAGAACTCGGCCTGCAGCCGCTGCTCGCGCACCAACTCTTGCAGGCCCACGATGTACCCGAGCGACGAGTCCTTCAACAGCACCACCAGCTGCGCGACGATGATCGGCGTCATCGCGCGGAACGCCTGGGGAAACTCGATCAGGAGGCGGGCGAGCAGCGGCGTCATGCCGAGCGCGAGGCCGGCCTCGCGCTGGCCGCGGGGCAGAGCGACGATGCCGGCGCGCAGCGCTTCACCGATGATCGCCCCGTTGTAGAGAGCAAGACCAAGAACGACCGCCCAGTACTGGCTGGTGGCGAACAAGATCAGGATGAAGAACATCATCAAGAGCACGGGCATGCCGCGCAGGAATTCGATGAGCACCGTGATCGGGATGCGCACAATCGCCCGCTCAGAGAGGCGCAACAGGGCCAACACGCTTCCCACGAGAACGGCGAGGACACTCGCGAGCGCGGCGACCTGCAGCGTGGTCAGGAGGCCGCGGACGAGGAGGCCCTCCCACACGACGGGGTCACGAAAAACGTCCCAGCGGTCAGCGTCGAAGAGTCCCTCGCTGGCGAGTGTCGCGATGACCCAGCCGAATGCCGCGACGAGGGCGATGCCCGTGATGATCGACGCGAAGAGCGACCGACGGCGGGCCTTGGGGCCGGGAACGTCGTAGAGAACGGAGGTCATCGGAGCACCGCCACCTTCTTCTCGAGCTGATCGGCGAGGCGACCGAGCGGGATGGTGATGGCGAGATAGCACGCCGCGATCACCAGGAAGATCGCGATCGTCTCATCGGCGTAGTTGTTGGCGAGTCGTCGACTCGACGCAAACAACTCGAAGACGAGGAACCCGCCAGCGACCGACGTGTTCTTGGTCAAGGCGATGGTCACATTAATCAGGGGCGGCACCACGGTGCGGACGGCCTGCGGCAAGATCACGTGGGCCGCTGACTGGCTGAAGGTCAGCCCGAGCGACCGGGCAGCCTCAGCCTGACCCGTGGGCACGGAGTTGATGCCCGAGCGAATGGCCTCCGCGTAAAACGGAGCCGTGTACAGCGTCAGCGCGATGATGGCGCTGATCTGGAAGTCGATAATGACGCCCAGCCGCGGAACGACGAAGACGAGCAGGAAGAAGACGAGCGTGAGCGGCGTGTTACGCAGCAGCTCAGTAAAGCCCGCAGACAGCCAACGCAGTGTCGGAACGGGTGAGATGCGCATGCCGGCCAGCAGGATGCCGAACGGCACAGAGAGCACGACTGTCAGAGCGAGCATTCGCAGCGTCGAGAGAAAGCCCTCGAGCAGTACATCGCCGCTTTCCACGAGGAATTGCACGCTGCACCGTCCTTATGGTGTTCGGGGTGGCGAGAGATCAGGGGTGGGCTTGCCCGAGGGCGGGCGGCGGCAACTGCGCGCCGCCCGCCTCCGGGTGAGGTGACGGTTTAGTAGCGGTCAACCATCGGCGGCTCGGGAACCTCGAGCACGGTGCCCGCGGTCTCCTCGTACAGGCGTGCCCAGGTGCCGTCAGCGAAGGCCTCTTCGAGCACGTCGTTGATGAACGTGCGGAAGGCGTCATCGCCGAGCGGCAGGCCGATACCGTAGGGCTCCTCGGTGAAGGTCTCGCCCAGCAGCTCGAACTCACCGGGGTTCTGGTCAACGAAGCCCGAGAGGATCACGTTGTCGGTGGTTAGGGCAACGACCTGACCGTTACGGAGCGGGTCGAGGCAGTCGCTGTATCCACCGGCGGCACGCAGCTCGGCGCCGTACTCGTCGACGATAGTCGCCGCCGGGGTCGAGCCCTCGGCCGAGCAGACCGGCAGGCCTTCAAGGTCTTCCGGACCGGTGATGCCCTCGGGGTTACCCGCCTGGACAAGGATGTCTTGACCGGCGATGAAGTACGGCCCGGCGAAGTCGATGCGCTCCTTGCGGGCGTCGTTGATCGTGTAGGTCGCCACGACGATGTCGACCTGATCCGATTCGAGGAAGGACTCGCGAACGGCCGACTGGGCCTCCGTCCACTCGATGTCTTCAAACGCGATGCCGAGCTCGGCGGCGATCAGGGCCGCGATCGCGACATCGAAGCCGACCGGGGTGCCATCGGGGCCCTGGAGGCCGAACAGCGGCTGGTCGAACTTCGTACCGACGCGCAGCGTGCCCGCCTCAGCGAGCTCGGCCATCGTGGTGCCCTCTTCGAACTCGGGGTTTTCGGCGATCTCGAGGTTGTACGGGCCGTTGCCGGTCGCGGCCGGCTCGTCGCCACCGTCGCTAATGCCATCGGGGCCAGCACTGCCAGCCGGGGCACACGCGGTGAGGCCGAGCAGCAGCACCGCTGCTGCGCTGGCCAGAGTGGTCTTCCGTGTCAGTTTCATCTGCAGTCCTTCGTTGATTCGTGTCGTGGTGCGGTGGGTGGGGCAGGGACGACCGCGTGCTGCCGCGGTCGCCACATCAGTGGCTGAGGATCTTGGAGAGGAAGTCTTGAGCGCGAGCACTCTTCGGAGCGTCGAAGAACTGCGCAGGCGGCGCCTCTTCGACGATTTGGCCGTCGGCCATGAACAGCACGCGGTCGGCCGCGCGACGGGCGAAGCCCATCTCGTGTGTGACGGCGATCATCGTCATGCCGTCTTTCGCGAGCTGAACCATGACGTCGAGCACCTCGTTGATCATCTCGGGGTCGAGGGCACTTGTCGGCTCGTCAAGCAACATGAGCTTCGGTTCCATCGCAAGCGCACGGGCGATCGCGACGCGCTGCTGCTGGCCGCCCGACAACTGAGCGGGCATCTTGGAGGCCTGGTTGGCGACACCCACCCGGTCAAGCAAGTCCATTGCGCGCTTCTCGGCGTCGGCCTTGGCCGTACGGCGCACGCGCGTCGGAGCAAGGATGACGTTCTCTAGCACCGTCTTGTGCGCGAATAGATTGAAGGATTGAAAGACCATGCCGACGTCGGCGCGCAACTGTGCAAGCGCTTTGCCCTCCGCGGGCAGCGGAGTGCCGTCGATGCGGATTTCGCCACTGTCGATCGTCTCGAGGCGGTTGATCGCCCGACACAGCGTCGACTTCCCTGACCCGCTTGGCCCGATAACGACGACGACCTCGCCCTTGGCGATGGTCGTGGAGATGTCTTTCAGCACGTGCAACTCGCCAAAATGCTTGTTCACGTTCTCGATCGCGACCAGCGGTTCAGACACCCGCGCCATCCCTTCGAATTCGACCGGCATCCACCAGCGATGCTGTGCACCGACAGTGGTGGCACCGATTCACGGTAGGTCGACGCTCGGCACCCGTCACGGGCCTTGAGCGTTTCTTGAGCGAGGGCGGTGCGGGCGCGGAGACCTAATCGCGAGCGTCGCGGTAGTACGACACGGCGCCGGGATGCAGGTTCACCGGATCGGTAAAAATTGCCTGTCGCCGGTCGAGCAGCGCGGCGGCAGGGACATCGGCGGCGATACGCGACCGAGAGTCGAACAGCGCTGCGAGGAGCGCGATGACCTCATCGTCGCTCGCGCTGTCGGCGACCATGAGGTAGTTCGGCACGGTCATCGTCGCCGTCGCCTCAGCCCGGCCATACGCGCCGATCGGAAACTCGGCCAGGCGGTACACGCCACCATGCTCGGCGTTGACGCGATCCACCGTCGTCGACTCGATCGACAGCAATCGCGACGGGGTGTCGGCGAATAACTCGGAGAGTCCGGGAGTCGGAAGTCCCCCCACCCAGAAAAACGCCTCAATGCTGCCGGCGCGCAGTTCCGAAATAGATTCGGCGAGCCCGAGTTCTTGATCGGTGACGTCCGCCGGGGAGACGCCAGCCGCATCCAAGACACGTCGCGCCACCAGATTCACGCCCGAACCGGAGGCGCCGAGCGAGACAGCGCGACCCTCGAGATCAGACAATCGAGCGATGTCCGAGTCAGAGCGCACGACGACGTGCACATACTCGTCATACAAGCGCGCGATCGCCGCCACAGGCACCGGCTCGGGGAACGCCCCAGCGCCCGCCACCGCATCGGCCGCCGCGTCACTCTGCGCGAAACCGAGCAGAGCGCGACCGTCACCCACCCGCTGCAGGTTGTCGACCGAGCCATTCGTCTCGTCGACCGTGACGACCGAGCCAAAGCGCGCCGAAAACTCGGCGGCGAGTTCCGCGCCAAAGCTGTAATACACGCCGGTCACGCCCCCACCCGCAATGGAAAAGCGGTCGGGAAGCGGCGACGGCGCGCATCCGGACAGAGTCGCGATCACCGCAATAATGGCGAGGACGCGCGCCGCGTACCCTCCTCGTCGGTGCGTCATGAGCCGAGCTCCCCGGTGAGCCGAAGATGAACGGCGAGTCCTCCCCCGTCGGGCGCCTCGATGCGCAGCTTGCCGCCAATCGAGTGCACGAGGTCGGTCGCGATCGCGAGGCCGAGCCCCGACCCGGATGTTGAGCGGTTGCGGGGGCTGCGCCAGAAGCGGTCGGTCAGGTGAGCCAGTTCCTCGGTGTCGACACCCGGCCCGTTATCACGCACCACAATGTCAACGCCGCGATCGGCCTCGGACACGGTTACGGTGACGCGCGTGCCCGATGGTGAAAACTTGACCGCGTTGTCAATGACCGCGTCGAGGGCGCTCTCCACGATCATGCGGTCGGTCGCCAGCGTCACCGTGTCATCTCCGCTCAGCACGAGCGATACTCGCGCCTGGGCGGCGCGCTGGCGCCAGGCATCAATGCGGCTGCGCACCAGCTCGGTGATGTCGACGCGGTCAGACACGGCGTCGCGCTGACCGCTGCGTGCGAGGTTCAGCAAGGTGTCGAGGATGCGCGTCATGCGTCGCCCCTCCTCACGCGTCTCCTCGATGTCACGGGTCCACTCGTCGCCGAGTCCGGTCGCCAGATGTTCAACGCGCACGAGCAGCGCGCTGAGCGGATTGCGTAGCTCATGGGAGGCGTTCAGCGCGAACTCCTGCTGGCGCGACATCGTTCGCTCGATCTCGTCGGCCATACGGTTGAACAGCCCAATCATGCGGCGCAGCTCGGGAGGGCCCGTGTCGTCAGCAATGCGCGACTCGATCTCACCGCGTTCGATCGCCTCCATCGCGCGGTCGACGCGGCGAACGGGTCGCAAAACCCAGTCAGAGAGCCGAAACACGATCACCAGACCGACCGTCGTCGCGAGAGCCGCCCCGAACAGGACGAGCACCCACTGTTCGAGGATCGCCTCACGCGCGACGTCGACGTTCGCCTCAACGACGACCGCACCGATCGCATCCCCGTTGTCAAAGACGGGCTCCACGATGACGAGCTCGGTGAACTCCCACGGCGCCCCCGGCTGGGGCAGGTCGCCGCGGCGGCCAGCCAGAGCGAGCTGAATTTGCGCCGTCGTCGCCTCATCGAGCACGGTCGCGTCGTCGCCGCCCGTTGCCCAGGGCGCGCCCGACCGGTCGACGACCAGCACGTCGGTTCCGTACACCTCGGCGTAGCGCTCGGCCTCGCGGGTCACGAGCTCGGGGCTGCCGGAACGCAGCGCCTGGCGGGCGTTCGTCACGAAATAGGCGACGTCACCGACCAGCTCGGTGATGTGTTCTTGCTGGATGCTGCGCGCGGCACTCCAGGCATAGGCACCACCCAGCACCAACAGCACCGCAACGAGCGGCACCAGGAAGACGACGACGAGCCGGCGACGCACGGTCAGTTCCCGACGAATCGGTATCCGACGCCGCGGACCGTTTCGATCAGGTCGACTCGGCCCGCCTTGCGGCGAATCGAGCCGACGTGCACCTCGAGGGAGCGGCTGTATGCGTGCCAGTCGGTTTGCCAGACCTCACGAATGATGCGCTCGCGCGGCACCACGACACCGGGGTATCGCGCGAGGGCCGCGACGATGTCGAACTCGGTTCTCGTGAGGTCGACGCTCTCGCCGTCAATCGCGAGCTGACGACTGGCGAGATCGATGCGCACGCCCGAGAGGGTGATCACCTGGTCGTGGTCGGGCTCAGCGACGGCGGTGCGCCACCGGCGCGTGACCGCCTCGATGCGGGCGACGAGCTCGAGCACGTTGTAGGGCTTCACGACGAAGTCATCGGCGCCCGCGCGCAGCCCGCGAATGCGCTCCTGCACGTGACTGCGCGCCGTCGCGATGATGATCGGCACGCCCGAACGCTGTCGAATGAGCCGGCACAGCTCGATGCCGTCCATGTCGGGCAGCCCGAGATCGAGCAGCACCACCTCGGTGTCCGCGCCGAGCGACGCCATCGCCTGCGCGGCGTCCGATGCGCCCGTCGTCGCGTAACCGGACTTGCGCAGGTACGCGCGGAGCGCATCCATCAATCGATCGTCGTCCTCGACGATCAGCACGCTCATCGCGCGCCCCTCGAGCTCACCGCTCGCCCGCCGCCGCGCGCTGTGCGAACGCGCTCTCGTAGAGGCAGACGGCCGCGGCCGTGGCGAGATTCAGCGACTCGGCGCTGCCGTAGATGGGCACGATCACGGCGCGATCGGCGCGCGTCAACTGCTCGGTCGTGAGGCCGCGGGCCTCGTTGCCGAACAGCCACGCCGTCGCGCCGTCCAGGTCGCCCTCCGAGCGCGCCGCGAGCAGGTCGTCACCCGAAATGTCGGCGGCAAGCACGCGAATGCCCGCCCCCCGCAGCGCGTCGAGCGCCTCGTCGAGATCGACCCCGACCACCACCGGCACGTGAAACAGCGAGCCGGTCGTCGCCCGGACGGCCTTGGGGTTGAACGGGTCGACGCTCGTGCCGGTCAAGATGACAGCGTCGGCGCCGGCCGCGTCGGCCACGCGAATCACCGTGCCCGCATTGCCGGGGTCGCGCACCTCTTCGAGCACCGCGACCAGGCGCGGGGCGGATGCGACGATCGCCTCGAGCGACGACGGGAAGGTCTCGCAGACCGCCACCATGCCCTGCGGGGTCACCGTGTCGGCGATCGCATCGAGCACCGCGTCGGTCACGATCTCGACCCGCACGTCGGCCGCGCGGGCATCCCGCATGACGGCGCCCGCACGATCGCGTGCCTGCGGCGTCACGAAAATCTCGCGGACGAGCTCGGGGCGGAAGCGGACCGCCTCGGCGACCGCCTGCGGCCCCTCGACCAGAAACAGGCCCGTCTCGGCGCGCTGATTCTTCTTCGCAAGCTTCGCCGCCGCGCGCACGCGGGGCGAACGCGGGTTGTCGATCACGCGCTCATGCTAGCGATCGCCACCGAATAGGCGGTTAACGCGACGATGGCGCGCCCTCCCCGTCGCCGGGTCGGACGCGCCATCGGTCAGGATGCGCGGTGCGGGTTACGCAGCCGTCTTCGGCGCCGAGGTGTCGGCCGGCAGCGCCTTCTTCGCGGTCTCGACCAGCGTCGCGAACGTGGCGGGCTCGTTCACGGCGAGCTCGGCCAGCATGCGACGGTCAACCTCGACACCGGCGAGCGCGAGGCCCTGGATGAAGCGGTTGTAGGTCATGCCGTTCTGGCGGGCAGCGGCGTTGATGCGCTGGATCCAGAGGCGACGGAACTCGCCCTTGCGTGCGCGGCGGTCGCGGTACGCGTAGACGAGCGAGTGGGTGACCTGCTCCTTCGCCTTGCGGTACAGGCGCGACCGCTGGCCGCGGTAGCCCTCGGCGCGCTCGAGAATGACCCGACGCTTCTTCTGGGCGTTAACCGCCCGCTTGACTCTCGCCATCTTCTTTCGTCCTTACCTTCGTCGTGTCTCGGCGTTACTTCTCGCCGATGAGCTTCTTGATGACCTTCGCGTCCTGAGGGGCGAGCACCTGCTCGCGGTTCAGTCGGCGGGTCAGCTCGCTCGACTTCTTCTCCAGGTTGTGACGCATGCCGGACGACTGCTTCATGACCTTGCCGGTGCCGGTGGTCTTGAAGCGCTTCTTCGCCCCGGAGTGGGTCTTCTGCTTGGGCATGTCTTCCTCGTTTCGTTGCGGGGTGCTGCACTCGCCCTCAGGGGCGGTGAAGTGGTGGGGGCCGGTTAACTGGCCGCGTCTGCGGTGTCGCCGTCGTCGGCGCGGCCCTGACGGACCGCCTTGGCCTCGGCGCGTGCGGCGTTCTGCTCGGCCTTCGCCTCCGACTTGTTCTTGACCGGCGCGATGATCATCGTCATGTTGCGGCCGTCGATCGTCGGCTTGTTCTCGACGATGCCGAGCTCGGCGACGTCTTCGGCGAAGCGCTGCAGCAGACGGACGCCCATCTCGGGGCGGGACTGCTCGCGACCGCGGAACAGGATCATGGCCTTGACCTTGTCGCCGGCCTTCAAGAAGTTCTCGGCGCGCTTGCGCTTTGTTTCGTAGTCGTGAGAGTCGATCTTCAGACGGAACCGCACCTCTTTGAGCACGGTGTTGGCCTGATTGCGTCTGGCCTCTTTCGCCTTTTGGGCAGCCTCGTACTTGAACTTGCCGTAGTCCATGATTTTGACCACGGGGGGCTTCGAGTTCGGGGCAACCTCGACGAGGTCGAGGTCGGCTTCCTGCGCGAGGCGCAATGCGACGTCAACCTTTACGACGCCGACCTGCTCGCCTCCCGGACCGACAAGTCGGACCTCAGGGACGCGAATACGGTCGTTGATTCTCGGTTCGCTGATGGCGACTCCTCTAACGAATTGCTCGGATGCTGGCGGCGCCACCGAGACGGTCTCGGCTGGCCCGATCGAGGAGTGCGGTTCCACGGCGCGCATGGCCGCGTTAGCCCCTAATCTCTCAGCCCCTAGAGCGGCTGAGGGAGGCATGGCGACCCGGTAACCTAGTGATTCGGTCAAGCGCGGGTGGGAGCGAACTCCACTTTCGTACCGGGGAACATGCCCCGGAGCCCGCCCAAGAATAGCAGAACGAGGTCACCATGGACACCGCCGCCCGCGATATCGCCGAGGTCCCCGCGGTTGAGATCATCAACGCCGCCTGCGTGCACCTCTTGAGCGCGGCCGCCGTGAAGTGCGGACTGTCGGAGAACGGCGAGGCCGAGATGGACCTGGCCGAGGCGCGCTCGCTCATTAACGCCCTCGCGGGCCTCGTGACCGCCGCCGCTCCCGAGCTGGGCGACCACCACGCTCGGCCGCTGCGCGACGGGCTGCGCTCGGTGCAGCTCGCCTTCCGCGAGGCGAGCGCCTTCCCCGACGCCCCCGGCAAGGGGCCAGGCGAGAAGTGGACCGGGCCAGTCAGTTAGCCGCCCGGCATCCGCCACCGGTCGAAGCGTCGCAGCTGTCCTAACTGGGCGCGACAATCGGCTGCACGCTGATCGAATCAACGCGCCTCGTGACGACATCGTCAGACGCCCACGCCGCACTGATGGCCGCGATCGCGTGGCGGACCGTCTGCTGGTCGGCAGTCGGGTCGTATGCCATGCGCACGATCACCTCAGGGCCAGTACCCGTCGCCTGCGGGTCACCCGGAACAACGGACACTGCCCAGATCTCAGGATGCGCGGCCGCCGGCGCCGAAATTGCCTCGACCACCGCGTCATCGTGTACCGCCGGTATCCACGGCACGGACTGCGCGATTGCCCACACGGCCGGTCGCGGAAGCACCGTGAGCGTTTCGGAACGGGGATCGATCACGACCCGGTCGGTGTTCTCCGAGGCGGCAGCGAGCGCGACGCGCACCGCGTCTGCCGGCACGGGGCGCGCATCCGCTCGCCACGCCGCCATCGCGGCGGTCGACGAGAACACGGGGAGGACCGCCCGGCCATCGGGGCCCTCGACCGTGATGATCGAGAGCTCCTGTGACTTGTCGACGAGCTGACCGTCTGGGCCAACGCCCGTCTCGCCCGCGACGGCGACAAGCGGGATGAGGAATCGGCAGGTGCGGACCACATCGACCACGTCGGCGATGCCGATACGTCCCGCGCGGAACGCGGTGTGCGCGTCGAGGAAGGCGGACGGAGCGCTTCCATCGTCAGCAGCGTTCGGATTCGGCTCGAACGACCGCCCCGCCCAGGGCTGGCCGGCGGAGTCCGCAGGGCCCGACACGTCGACGCTCAGCGACCGGCGACGTCGAGCGCCTCAGGGAGCGTGAATGCCCCGGCATAGAGCGCCTTGCCAACGATGGCGCCCTCGAGGCCGAGAGGCACCAGCTCACGAAGGGCAGCGATGTCATCGAGGGTGGCGACGCCGCCAGAGGCAATGACCGGCCGGTTGGTGCGTTCCATGACCTCGCGCAGAAGGTCGAGGTTCGGGCCGCGGAGGGTGCCGTCTTTCGTGACGTCCGTGACGACGTAGCGCGCGCATCCGGCGTCTTCGAGGCGCTCAAGCACGCTCCACAGGTCGCCGCCGTCTTGGGTCCAGCCGCGGGCCGCCAGGGTTGTGCCCCGCACGTCGAGCCCGACGGCGATCGCCTCGCCGTACTCAGCGATGACGTGGGCCGCCCACTCGGGGTTCTCGAGGGCCGCGGTGCCCAGGTTGATGCGCTTGGCGCCGGTGGCAAGCGCCGCCTCGAGGGTCGCGTCATCGCGGATACCGCCGGACAACTCGATGTTGACGTGCTTCGGGGTCGACTTCACGACCTTCTTGATGATCGCGCGGTTGCTTCCCCGGCCGAACGCCGCATCGAGGTCAACGAGGTGGATCCACTCGGCGCCCTGGTCGGCCCACTCGTGCGCCGCATCGATGGGGTCGCCGAAGCTTTCTTCGGTGCCGGCCTCGCCCTGGGTGAGGCGCACCGCCTTGCCGTCGGCGACATCCACCGCAGGAAGGAGGGTGAGGTGGGGAACGCGGGAGAACTCGCTCATCACAGGCTTTCTCTGGTGGGTATCCGGGTTTTCGAGGCCGCGCGGCCGACTCACGAGCCTACCCCCGGCCGCCCGAGAGCAAGAATCGCTACAGCGACGCGACCCAGTTGCGTAACAGCGCGAGCCCTGCGGCCCCCGACTTCTCGGGGTGAAACTGCGTCGCCGTCAACGGCCCATTTTCGACCGCAGCGACGAAGCGCTGGCCGTGCTCAGCCCACGTCACGCGCGGCGCCCGAATCTTCGGGTTCGTCACCTCGAGGCTCCAGTCGGTCGCGGCATACGAGTGCACGAAGTAAAAGCGTTCGTCGTGCAAACCGGCGAACAGGGTCGAGTCGGCGGGGGCGTCGATCGGGCTCCACCCCATGTGCGGCAGCACCGGAGCCTCGAGCTCGCGCACGGTTCCCGGCCATTCCCCGAGACCCTCGGAGGTCGTGCCCCGCTCGACTCCTCGGTCAAACATGATCTGCATACCGACACAGATGCCGAGAACCGGTCGGCCCCCCGCGAGACGCCGATCAATCAATTCGTCGCCGCGCACGGCACGCAGCGACGTCATCACGGCGTGAAATGCACCCACTCCGGGGACCAGTAGACCGTCGGCCTCCATCACGGCCGCGCGGTCCCGTGTCAAGCGCACGGTCGCGCCCGCCTCTTCAACCGCTTTTGCCGCCGAGTGCACGTTGCCCGAGCCATAGTCGAGCAGCGCGACCGTCGGTCGGCCGGCTGCGGAGCTCAGAGCGCGCCCTTCGTCGACGGGACGCCGACGACGCG
>DASSWY010000172.1:0-2417 GCA_035704325.1 Microcella sp.
TGCTCGCGGATCGCGTCGAACAGCGAGAGCTGGCTCTCGATGATGTTGCCCCACGTCGGGCTCGTCGCATCTTCGAGGTCGGCGAGCCAGACGTTCGCGCCCGAGTTGAGGGCGTTGATCGTCATCTTCGGGTCGCACGGCCCGGTGATCTCGATGCGGCGGTCCTCGAGACCGGGGCCAGCGCCGGCGACGCGCCAGCCAGCATCCTCACGAATGGATGCCGTCTCCGGAATGAAGCCCAGGTCGCGCCCGTTGCCGAGCTCGTAGCGCCGCTTCATACGGTCGGCGAGCCGGTCGTGGCGGGGGCCGGCGAAGCGATCGTGCAGCTCACCGACGAAGGCAAGAGCCTCGGGGCTCAGGATCTCGTCGTAGCGATCGCGCAGGGATCCGGTCACGGTCAGGCTGGTGGTGGGTGTGGTGTTCATGGTCGTCTCGACTCTCTGGTTTCCGCGTCTACCGCGCGGATCAGTGGAACTGCTCGGACTCGGTCGACCCCACGAGCGCGAGCGTTGCGCTCGTCGGGTTCAGGGCCGTGGCGATCCGGTCGAAGTAGCCGGTGCCGACCTCACGCTGGTGGCGCGTGGCCGTGTATCCGTCGACCTCGGAGGCGAATTCCGCCTCCTGCAGTTCGACGTAGGCGCTCATCTGCCGCTCGTTGTAGCCGCGGGCGAGCTGGAACATGGAGTGGTTGAGGGCGTGGAAGCCGGCGAGCGTAATGAACTGGAAGGCGTATCCCATCGACGACAGCTCGCGCTGGAACTTCGCGATCGTCGCGTCATCGAGGTGCATCTTCCAGTTGAACGACGGCGAGCAGTTGTACGCCAGGCGCTTGCCGGGGTACTCGCGGTGGATGCTCTCGGCGACCGCGCGGGCAAGCTCCAGGTCGGGCTCCGACGTCTCGACCCAGATCAGGTCGGCGTACTCGGCGTAGGCGTGGGCCCGGCTGAGCACCGCGGGCAGGCCCGGCTCGACCTCGTAGAAGCCCTCGGCGGTGCGCTCGCCGGTGGTGAACTGGCGGTCGCGCTCGTCAACGTCGCTCGTGAGCAGGTTCGCGGCGAGCGAGTCGGTGCGGGCGATGATGACGCTCGGCACGTCGGCGACGTCGGCGGCGAGCCGAGCTGCTTGGAGGGTGCGGATGTGCTGGCTGGTGGGCACGAGCACCTTGCCGCCCATGTGGCCGCACTTCTTTTCGCTGGCGAGCTGGTCTTCCCAGTGCACGCCCGCGGCGCCGGCCTCGATCATGCCGTGCATGAGCTCGTAGGCGTTGAGCGGGCCGCCGAATCCGGCCTCGGCGTCGGCGACGATCGGCACCATCCACTCGCGCGACTCCGGCTCGATCTGGCCGGCGCGCAGCAGCGCGTTGTTGATGCGGCGCACGACCGCGGGCACCGAGTTGGCCGGGTAGAGGCTCTGGTCGGGGTAGGTCTGGCCCGAGAGGTTGGCGTCGGCGGCGACCTGCCAGCCGCTCAGGTAGATGGCCTTGAGGCCGGCGCGCACCTGCTGCACGGCCTGGTTGCCGGTGAGGGCGCCGAGCGCGTAGGTCCACTCGCTGGGGTCGGTGACGTTCTGCTGAATGAGCTCCCACAGCTGCTCGGCGCCGCGGCGGGCGAGCGTGCGCTCTTCCCGAACGGGGCCGCGCAACTCGATGACGTCCTCCGCCGAGTAGTCGCGGGTGACGCCGGCCCAGCGGGCGTCGGTCTTCCAGCTGGTCTCGAGGTCGGCGGCGGTCTGCGTCTGGTCGCCGGGGCGGGTCGTGCTCATCGGATGCTCCTTCGTCGGTGCTTCTCGCCGGTCTCGCTCGTCATTCGATGTCGGGCTGCCGGCTGGTCGTGTCATCGACTCTGGGCGAACTTCGGATGCTCGAACCACGAAATCCGGACTGAAATACACACAGATTTCAGTTGCGCTGAAGAATGCGGCCTGGCAGGGTCGTCGCATGCTCGAGATGGCGACGACAGGCGACCAGGCTGATGACGTGACCGATCCGTTGACGCTCGGGCGGCGCATCCGTCAATTGCGAACGGATGCGCGGCTCACCCTCGCCGACGTCGCCAGCGCTGTCGGCGTGGCCCCGTCGCATCTGTCGAGCCTCGAGAACGGAAAGCGCGAGGCGAAGCTGACCGAGCTGCAGACGATCGCCCGCACGGTCGGGGTGGGGCTCGACGCGCTGCTCGCCCCGCAGCCGCCGAGCCGGCGCGCGGCGCTCGAGATCGCGCTCGAGAAGGCGCAGCGCGGGCCGCTGTTTGCCGGGCTGGGCGTCACGCCCCTGCCCGTGCGCAAGAGTCTCAGCGATGAGGCGATCGAGACGATCCTCGCGCTGCACGACGAGCTGCAGCGGGTGCACCGCGAGCGGGCCGCGACGCCCGAGGAGGCGCGGCGCGCCAACGCCGAGCTGCGCCGGGCGATGCGCGAGCGCG
>DASSWY010000188.1:0-2189 GCA_035704325.1 Microcella sp.
TCATGCCCCAGTCGAGCACGTGCGCGTAGAGGCGACGCAGCGTCGGCTCGTCGAGCGCCGCCACGATGAGCAGCACCAGGTCGGCTCCCGCGGCGCGCGCCTCGGCGATCTGGTACTCGTCGGCGATGAAGTCTTTGCGGAGCACGGGCACGTCGACGGCGGCGCGCACCGCCTCGAGGTCGGCGAGCGAGCCCTGGAACCGACGCTGTTCGGTCAACACGCTGATCGCGCTGGCACCGCCCTCGGCGTACTGCGCTGCGAGCGCTGCGGGGTCGGGGATGCTCGCGAGCGCCCCGCGGGACGGGCTCGCGCGCTTGACCTCGGCGATGAGCTTGACGTGCGATGCGCGCGCGAGGGCCGCAACGGCGTCGAGGGCGGGACGGCGCTCGGCGGCTGCCGCTTCTACCTCGGTGAGCGAACGCTCGGCGCGACGCGCGGCTGCGTCTTCGAGAGCGCCCGCGGTCAGGCCGTCGAGCACTTAGTCGTGGGCCTTCGGCGCGTAGCGGGGGCCCTGCACGCCGTAGCCCATCTTCGCCATAACGCCGCCGGTGATCCAGCCGGCGAGAACGATGACGGCGCTCGCCCACACGACGGGGGCGAGCTCGAAGAAGAAGGCGATCGTGCCGACGGTGAAGCCGACGAGCATGATCACGACGGCCGTCCAGGCTGCAGGCGAGTGACCGTGTCCGACATCGTGCTGGGCGTTCATGCGTCTCCTGGTTCGGGAATCGGCGGGAGTGTTCAGTCTACCGGGCGGTCGGGTCGTCGCCGTCGCTCAGCGCGTCCCAGTCGCCGAGACGATCCTCGCCGACCCGGCCGCGTGCATCCTGGGCGTCGTAGCGGCGCGAGCGCTCGGGCCAGCGGTGCGCCGTGAGCGCCGTGACGAGCCCCGCGATGACCGCAACGACGCCGCCCGCGAGCGCGAGCCACACCCATGCCGAGGTGGCGCTCGAGACGACGAGAGCCGCGACAGCACCCTCGCCGTCGATACCGGTGAGGGCGGTCACCGCCGGTGCCGCGCGATCGACCGGCGCGAGTGCCACGCCGAGCGACGCCGCAGCGATACCGACGCCGAGCGCGAGCTCGACCACGGACAAAATGACGCGGGGGGTGCGGCCCACGAGCGCGAGGGCCGCCGTCAGAGCAAGCAGAGCGAGGCTGAGGGCCGGAACGGTCGACGCGGCAACCTCACCGCGCGCCTCCACCACCGCACCCGTGTCGAGGGTGAGCGTCACCCAGACCTGCGTCCACGCGAGCAGCGACAACCCGGCTGCCAACAGCGGGCCGAGGAGGGACAGCAGGCGAAGCCGCGCGGGCGTCACGCGTCGAGCCCCGAGTCGGCAATCGGGGCGAGCGCATTCGCGATCGCAACCGCCCGCAGCGGAGCGGCCGCCTTCGCAATCGTCTCGTCATACTCGGCCTGGGGCTGCGAATCGGCCACGAGCCCGGCGCCGGCCTGCACGCGGGCGACGCCATCGGCGAGGAACGCCGTGCGGATGGCGATCGCGAGATCGAGGTCGCCCGAGAAGGCGAAGTAGCCCACGACTCCCCCGTACACGCCGCGGCGAGCCGGCTCGAGCGCGTCGATGATCTCGAGAGCGCGGGGCTTTGGGGCGCCGCTGAGCGTGCCGGCCGGGAACGTCGCGCGCAAGACATCGATGGGGCTCGCATCCGCGCGCACGTCCCCCTCGACGCTCGAGACGAGGTGCATGATGTGGCTGAATCGCTCGACCTGCATGAACTCGGTCACCTCGACACTGCCCGGGGCGCACACCTTCGAGAGGTCGTTGCGGGCCAGATCGACCAGCATGAGGTGTTCGGCCTGCTCCTTGCGGTCGGCGAGCAGCTCGTCGGCGAGGGCCGCATCCTGCTCGGGGCTCGCGCCGCGCGGACGGGAACCGGCGATCGGGTGAGAAAAGGCGCGGCCGTCCTGCACCTTCACGAGCGCCTCGGGCGAGGAGCCGACGATCGCGTAGGGGGTTCCGTCGACGCGGGTGAGGCTCAGCACGTACATGTACGGCGACGGGTTGAGCGCGCGCAGCACGCGATACACGTCGAGCGGCGCCGCGGTCACCGGGTGGTCGAAGCGCTGCGAGATCACGACCTGGAAGACGTCGCCGTCGCGGATGTGCTCTTTCGACCGGGCCACCGCGTCGAGGTACTGCTCGGGCGTCGAGCGGTGATGGGGC
>DASSWY010000240.1:0-2134 GCA_035704325.1 Microcella sp.
GAGACCGGATGCTCGACCTGCAGTCGCGTATTCACCTCGAGGAATGAGACGGTTCCGTCGGCGCCGATGAGGAACTCGCAGGTGCCAGCCCCGAGGTACTTCGCCTCGCGCAGGATCGCCTTGGACGCCTCGTACAGCAGCGAGGTCTGCGACTCAGTGAGGAACGGCGCCGGCGCCTCCTCGACGAGCTTCTGGTGGCGGCGCTGCAGCGAGCAGTCGCGGGTCGAGATGACAACGACGTTGCCGTGCGCGTCGGCGAGGCACTGAGTTTCGACGTGGCGGGGCTTGTCGAGGTACTTCTCGACGAAGCACTCGCCGCGGCCGAAGGCGGCGATCGCCTCACGCGTCGCCGATTCGAACAGCTCGGGCACCTCGTCGCGCGTGCGGGCGACCTTAAGGCCCCGGCCGCCACCGCCGTAGGCCGCCTTGATGGCGACGGGCAGGCCGTGCTGGTCGACGAACTCGAGCACCTCGGCGGCCGATTCGACGGGGTTCAGCGTGCCGGGGGCGAGCGGCGCGCCCACCTTTTCGGCGATGTGCCGAGCGCGCACCTTGTCGCCGAGCGCCTCGATCGCCTCAGGCGATGGCCCGATCCAGATGAGCCCGGCGTCGATGACGGCGCGGGCGAAGTCGGCGTTTTCGGCGAGGAACCCGTAGCCCGGGTGCACGGCGTCGGCCCCCGAGCGGCGCGCGATCGAGAGCAGCTTGTCGATGACGAGGTAGGTCTCGGCGCTGGTCGAGCCGCCGAGCGCGTATGCCTCGTCGGCGAGCACGACGTGGCGCGCATCCCGATCCTGGTCGGCGTAGACGGCAACGGTGCCGATGCGGGCGTCGCGGGCGGCGCGGATGACGCGGACGGCGATCTCTCCGCGGTTGGCGATGAGCACCTTCGAGATTCGGGCCATGGTTCTCTACCCTAGGCCCGGCTCCGCGAGCGGCGGTTGGCGCGCATCGACAAAAGCCCGCGGGCAGCGTTGCGTGAGCCGACAACGCCGACGGATGCGCGTTAGCGGTTCCAGAGCTCGGTGAACCGCCCGCCGAGTTCGTGCACCAGCACGCGCAGCAGGGGCACGCTGAGGCCGACGACCGTGTGCGGGTCGCCGTCGATGCGGTCGATGAAGGCCGCACCCTTCGAGTCGATGGTGAAGGCGCCGGCGACCTTCAGCGGCTCGCCGGTGGCGATGTACGCGTCGAGTTCGGCGTCTTCGATGTCACTCGCGAAGTGCACGACGGCGCTGGTTGCCCGCCCGACGGCCCCCTGTACACGGCCGCCGCGGTGGTCGATCAACCAGTGCCCCGAGTGCAGCACGCCGCTGCGCCCGCGCTGCACCTGCCAGCGTTCGAGGGCAACTTCCGGGCGGTGCGGCTTGCCGTACACGACGCCGTCGAGCTCGAACGCGCTGTCGCCGCCGAGGATGAACCCGTCGATCGGAGCCCCGTCGACCTCCGCCCCGACGATCGCCTCGGCTTTGAGTCGGGCGAGCAGCTGCACCATCTCGGCTGCCGGCATCGGGTGGCCGAGCTCGGCTTCGCGGGCGGCGACGGCCGCTTCTTCGTCGACGCCGGGTGCGTGGGTGAGGGGTTCGATGCCGACGCTGCGCAGGGTCGCGAGCCGCGCGGGCGAGGTGGAGGCGAGGTACAGGCGCACGCCCCGATCGTAGGCGGCGCGCACGCGCCTACGCTGGGTTCATGACTGTTCCCGCCCCCGGCACCGAGCTTGAGCTGACCGTCGACCGCATGGCCCACGGCGGGGTGGGCGTCGCCCGACACGACGGCCGCGTCGTTTTTGTGGCCGACGCGATTCCGGGCGAGACAGTGCGCGCCCGCCTGA
Organism: Microcella sp.; assembly: GCA_035704325.1. GTDB lineage: Bacteria > Actinomycetota > Actinomycetes > Actinomycetales > Microbacteriaceae > Microcella. Next base: position 1,832 of record DASSWY010000240.1, read on the forward strand.
CCGAGACGCGCAAGAAGAGCTTCTGGCGCGCGGACACGATCGCGGTGCTGACCCCCAGCGAGCACCGCCGCCCCCACGTCTGGGCCGAGGCGGCCGTCGAGCGCGACCCGGCCGACCGCGCGGGCGGCGCCGACTTCGGGCACATCGCGCTTGAGCACCAGCGCGAGCTGAAGCGTCGCGTGCTCGTCGAATCGATGGCGCGCATGGGGCGCGTCGATCTCGAGGACGGCTCCGAGCATCCGGCGGCCGGTGTGCGCGTTCAGGCGCTTCCGGGCGATGACGCGGCGAACGGGCTGGGCTGGC
>DASSWY010000278.1:0-2002 GCA_035704325.1 Microcella sp.
TCGGGATGCTCGACCCGCTCACCGGCATCGCCAGCGCCCCGCTCGTCATCGCCGCCATCACCCTCGTGGTGCGGGCGGCACTGATTCCGCTCGACGTGCGCATGGTGCGCGCCGAGGGCGCCCGCCGGCGCCTCGCCCCGCAGCTGGCGGCGCTGCGCACGCGCTGGAAGAAGCGGCCCGAAGAACTGCAGAAGCGCACGATGCAGCTCTACCGCGACGCGGGAGTCTCGCCGCTCGCCGGCATGGGCTCGATGCTCGCCCAGGCTCCGATCGTGTCGGTGCTCTACCTCGCACTCATCACCGGCACGCTCGCGGGCGAAGCCAACCCGCTCGTCGGCTACACGCTCGCCGGGGTGTCGTTCGCCCAGCCGCTCGCGGGCGCCGTGATCGGCGGGGGAGCCGCGACCGTCGGCGCGCTGATCGTCGGCGGTGTCGTGGTCGCCGCGCTCGCGCTCGCGGGCTGGGCGCAGCGTCGCACGATGCTCGCCCTGCAGCGGGGCCTGCCCACCCCCGAGCTGCCGGCCGGCATGGCCGCGATGCTCGGGGTGCTGCCGTTCGTGACGATCATTCCGGCGCTGCTCGTCCCGCTCGGCGCGGCGATCTACCTCGTCGTCTCCACCCTCTGGAGCACGATCGAGCGGCCGGTGCTACGCCGCATCCTGTGGTCAGGCGACGAGTGGCGGCCGGGCACCGAGTCATGACGACGGCGAGCGCAGAACGGCACACCACGCGAGAGGCTCGACACAAAACCTCAACTATGGGAGGGTTCGGCAAGACCAGTTTGTGTCTCTCTCAGCCCGGAATGGACCCTCGTGACACGCAAACCCTTCCTGATCGCGGCGCTCGCCGCCGTCATCGCAACGAGCGGATGCACGGCGCTCGGCATCGGCACATCGACCGCTGACGAGGCGCCCACGCGGGCGGTCGCCGAGCGCCCGTCGCCCGACGCAGTCGCCGCCGAGCCAGAGCGCGAGCTCACGCCTGCCGAGGAGGCCACCGCGGCCGGGGCAGCCGATGATCGACCGCCCGGCTACGAGGAGTGCAAGACGACGGTATTTGCCGAGCCCGACGACCCCATCCAGGTCGCGGGCTGGAAGCCGGAGATTCCCGTCGATCAGGGCCCGCGCGAGATGGCGATGGGCACCGTTGAGCTGAACGCCGACGGCGTGCCGGTGTCGTACACGGTGGCAGCGGGAGACGTGCCCGAGATTGTGTCCGACCGCTTCTGCGTGCACCTCGCGTACCTCCACGCGATCAACTCGGTGCGCCGCATCTCTGCCGCGGGCAACCTGCACCCGGGCGACGTGATCAACTTCGACGCCGCCACGATTGGCAGTGTCGGCAGCGAGCGCGGGGAGGTCGCGAATGGGCCCTACCCCGAACCGCACCCGCCCCAGCGCTAGCCGGGCGCACGAAAACGGGCCGCACCCCGAGAGGTGCGACCCGCATCCGATATTGCCTAGCTACGCGGTCTGCCCCGCGTGCACGCCCTCGTGAATCTCTTCGACGACCTTCGCGCAGAACGCGGGCAGGTCGTCGGGGGTGCGGCTCGAGGTGAGGCCCTGGTCGACGACGACCTCTTCGTCAACCCAGTGCGCGCCGGCGTTGATGAGGTCGGTCTTGAGCGACGGGTAGCTGGTGATCTCGCGGCCGCGCAGCACGTCGGCCTCCACCAGAATCCAGGCGCCGTGGCAGATGACCGACACGGGCTTGCCCTGCTCGAAGAAGTCTTTCGTGAAGGCGACTGCCGCCTCGTCCATGCGCAGGTGGTCGGCGTTCACGACGCCGCCGGGCAGCACGAGCGCGTCGTAGTGCTCGGCGTCGACTGAGGTGACGACGGCGTCAACCGCCTGGGTGTGACCGTTCTTGCCGGTGACCTCGTGCGCGTTGGGGGAGACGAGCAGCGCGGTGGCGCCCGCCTCGGTGACGGCCTTCCAGGGCTCGGTGAGCTCGCTGTCTTCGAAGCCGTCGGTGAGCAGAAAGACAACCTTCTTGCCGGTGA
>DASSWY010000034.1:0-3983 GCA_035704325.1 Microcella sp.
CGGCGAGAATCGCCGACGCGACATAGCCCACGAGCACGATCGGGTTCATCGCGAGCGAGTCGAGCCAGTCACCGTGCAGGGCCGAGTAGGCCGCGCGGGTCGCCCCACAGCCGGGGCACTGCAGACCCGTGAGAACCAAGACCGGGCAGGGGGTGAAGATGGTGGTCTCGTACGGGTTTCGCCCCGCCAGAAACAGCCACGCCGTGAGCGGCGCAGCGACAAACGCGCCGGCCGTCGCGACGACGGCCGGCCGGATGGCGCGGAAACCCGTGCGACGTCGAACCACGAAGGCAGTGTAAGCGTGGCGATGCCGACGCGCGATCGCTACTGTCGAGAAGGGCGCGATGGGCGAGACCGGCGCCCGCACAGCCCCGCTGGCGAAGAGGAGCCCGCATGCACCCGGATCAGCCTGACACCGCCGACCCGCAGTCGGTCGCTGACGGCCAACCCGCCGCTGACCGCCAACCCGCCGCTGACGGCCAGCCCGCCATCCCGCCGACCGCGCCGAGCCAGACCCTCGCCGTCGTCTCGCTGGTGACGGGAATCGTCGGAATCGTCCTGTCGTTCGTCGCGGGACTCGGCATCCTGCCCGCCATCGCCGGCGTCGTGACCGGACACATGGCCCTGAAGCGCGAGCCCCACGCCCGCGGCCTCGCCATCGCGGGCCTCAGCACGGGCTACGTCGGGCTCGCCCTGTCGATCGTGTTTGCCGTCGTGATTGTCGCGCCACTGATTCTGGCCTGGCTGTTCATCGCGAGCTACGGCTCGATGTCGGCCGGGCTCTGAGCGTGATAGCACCGGCGACTTCCGGACTCGCGATCTCATTCGGCGCGATTGCCGGGTACGTCAGCTACGGCGTGGTCGCCGTGATCGTCGTCACGCTCGTCGTGCGCCTGATCACGCGCATCGCGCGGCGGCGGTCAGTGCGCGATGTGCTGTCGCCGATCGCCGAGTCAGGCGCCGTGCAGTCCCGCGCCTTTGGCTTCGATCCGGCCTCGCCGGTCGCGTCTGACTCAGTCGCGTTCGGCGAGCAACGCGACGCGCTCGGCCCCGACCCGGGTGAGGAACAGCGTCGCTGACCCGCTGCCCGACAGCTTCAGGGTCTTCCGAAACTCGGCCGGGTCGATGTCGACCCCGCGCTTCTTTATTTCCAGCCTGCCGATGCCGCGCTCGGCGAGGCCACGCACGATCGTTTTCTTCGTCAGGGGCCACCGCTCGACAACACGAAAGGCCGTCGCGAACGGCGTCGCGGTCAGCGTGTCGTTCGTCAGGTAGGCGATTGTCGGATGCACGGGGTGCGCATCCATTCGTCTCGCGAGCTCGCCGATCAGGCGAGCGCGAATCACGGCCCCGTCGGGTTCATAGAGGTACTGGCCGAGGGGCCCGGTCTCGACGTCGGCGCTGTCGGCGGGTGCCGTCATTTCGTGGGCGCGGCCGTCGGCGCTGAGCACGAGTGCGGCGCGGCGCACGTTCTCGCGTGCGAGTGATCCCGACCACAGCACGACCTCGACCACGTCGCCGCTGTCGCTCACCCACTGGGCCTCGTGGCTGTCGGGGATCAGGCCGCGGTCCATCGCGGGCGCGAGCTTGATGCCCGCCGGGCGCTCGCGCGACAGGGCGAGGGCGACGTCGAGCGACGGTGACCAGTCGTCGGGGCGGCTGAGCTTACGGGCCCCTGCCCGGCGGGCGGGGTCGAGCCAGAGCGCGTCGACGTCGTCGAGCGACACATCGGCAAGCTCGGCGTTGACAACGCGTGCCGCCTCGAAGGGGGCCAGGTTGTAGCCGGCGATCGCGGCGGTCGCCTCATCACGCTCGACCGCCGTCACCGTGAGCTCAAGCGAGGCGAGGGCGAGTGCGTCTCCGCCGATGCCGCAGCCGAGGTCCGCCACCCGCGTGAGCCCCGCGCGGGCGTAGCGGCCGGCGTGCTGAGCGGCGACGCGCAATCGCGACGCCTGCTCGAGCCCCGCCTCGGTGAACAGCATGCGCTGGGCAAACGGCCCGAACTTTGCCTGAGCCTTGCGGCGCAGGCGGTACTGCGTGAGCACGGCCGCCACGCGCCCGGGTGGGTGGCCCTCTTTGCGCAGTCGCGTCACGAGGGCGACCGCGTCGGCGGGCACTTCGCTGAGCGGGAGCGTGTCGAGGAGGCGCAGTGCCTCGGGCGTCAGCAGCTCGCGCAGCTCAGCGGTGTCCATGGGTCGATCCTGCCAGGCGCCGCCTCACCTGCCGCCCCGTGCCCATCGCTGGCACTCGGATTGCGTGAGTGCTAACTGCTTGGGTACAGTTGTCTCTGGCACTCGAGCATCGAGTGTGCCAATTCTTCCCTCATCGTCGTAAGAAAGAAGAGGTCAACCGTGTCGGTCTCCATCAAGCCGCTCGAAGATCGCATCGTCATCAAGCAGGTCGAGGCAGAGCAGACCACCGCGTCGGGTCTCGTGATCCCCGACACCGCGAAGGAAAAGCCCCAGGAGGGCGAGGTTGTCGCCGTCGGCCCCGGCCGCATTGACGACAACGGCAACCGTGTTCCGCTCGACGTCGCCGTCGGCGACCGCGTGCTGTACTCGAAGTACGGCGGCACCGAGGTCAAGTACGACGGTCAAGAGCTCCTGGTGCTGTCGGCCCGCGACGTGCTGGCGGTTGTCGTCCGCTAGTCGCGCCTCGCGCATCCTCGTAACGACCCCCAGCCCTCGTGGCTGGGGGTCGTTTGTTTCCGAACTAGAGTGACGAGGTGAGTGAGCAGCGCGAGACGAGCAGGGGCTACATCGCCGCCGTCGGTGCGTACGGCCTGTGGGGCCTGCTGCCGGTCTACTTCATCCTGCTGCAGCCCTCGGGCGCGGTCGAGATCGTCGCCTGGCGCATCCTGCTGTCGCTGATCTTCTGTCTCATCCTGCTCGCGGCAACGCGCACCTTCGCGCTACTCACCACGCTGCTGCGCAGCCGGCGGGTGATGGCCCTGAGCGTGCTGACGGCCTTCCTCATCGGCATCAACTGGCACGTGTACCTCTGGGCGTCGCTCAACGGCTACATCGTCGAGGCGGCCCTTGGCTACTTCATCAACCCGCTCGTCTCGATTGCGCTGGGCGTGATCTTCCTCCGCGAGAAGCTGCGCCCCGCGCAGTGGGTCGCGGTCGGCATCAGCGTCGCTGCCGTGGTCGTGCTCACGGTCGGCTATGGCCGCCCGCCGTGGATCGCGCTGCTGCTCGCCTTCTCGTTTGGCTTCTACGGCTACGTCAAGAACCGCATGGGCAAGCAGGTGACCGCGGTCGCCGGACTGACCCTCGAATCGGCCTGGCTCGTTCCGCTCGCCATCGCCGAGCTGGTCGTGGTCGGCCTCTTCTTCGGCGGGCTCACCATGGGGCGCGAGGGTCTGCCGCACGCGATCTTGCTCGGGCTCGCCGGGGTCGTCACCGCCGTGCCGCTGCTGTTCTTTGCGGCGGCGGCCCGCCGACTGCCGCTCAGCGTGCTCGGTTTCTTTCAGTACTGTGCGCCGATCCTGCAGTTCCTGTTCGGCGTGTTTGTCATGCTCGAACCGATGCCACTCGAGCGCTGGATCGGCTTCGCCCTCGTCTGGCTCGCGCTCGTCGTGCTGAGCGCCGACGCCGTGCGGCAGCGCCGCCGCTCGCGCTCGCGCCCGACGATCGACGAATCCCCCCTCACCGGGCCCGTCCAGACCATCTGACGCCGAGCGTCCCGCACCCCGCCCGCACCCCGCCCGCGCTCCCAGCGACCGCGCGACCCCGCGACCCCGCGACCTGCTCACGTTTGGCGAGTTGTCGCCGTGTCGTCGCGCCCGCAAGGGCGACGACACGCCAAAAGGGGGGATGCTCGCGCGGGGCTGCAGGCGGCGTCGCTACCGCGCGACCTCCGTGAGCGCCGCATCCAGCTCGGTGAGAAAGCGATCGCGGTCGCCGCCCGAGAACGGCAGCGGCGGCCGAATCTTGAGAGCCGCGTTGTGCGGACCGGAGGCGCTGATCAGCACCCGCCGC
>DASSWY010000108.1:0-2302 GCA_035704325.1 Microcella sp.
TACATCGCGCACTTCCCCGAAACCCGCGAAATCTGGTCGTTCGGCTCGGCCTACGGCGGAAACGCGATCCTCGCAAAGAAGGCGTTTGCGCTGCGCATCGCCTCCGTGATGGCCCGAGACGAGGGGTGGCTCGCCGAGCACATGCTGCTTATCAAGGTGACCTCGCCGGCCGGAAAGGTCTACCACATGGCCGCCGCGTTCCCGAGTGCGTGCGGCAAGACGAACCTCGCCATGCTGACCCCGACGACCCCGGGCTGGACGGTCGAGACGATCGGCGACGACATCGCTTGGCTGCACATCGGCAAAGACGGACGCCTGCGCGCCATCAACCCCGAGGCCGGCTTCTTTGGCGTCGCACCCGGCACGGGCCTGTCGACGAACCGCACCGCCGTTGAGACGCTGTGGGGCAACACAATCTTCACGAACGTCGCCCTCCGGGAGGACGGCGACGTGTGGTGGGAGGGCCTCACCGACACTCCCCCGGCCCGCCTCACCGACTGGCGCGGCGAAGAATGGACCCCCGCCTCGGGGCGCCCCGCCGCGCATCCGAACTCTCGTTTTACCGTGGCCGCTCACCAGGCGCCGTCGATTGCCGACACCTGGGACGACCCGGAGGGCGTCGTCATCGACGCCATCATCTTCGGCGGCCGCCGACGTGCTCTCGCGCCCTTGGTGGTAGAGGCGCGCGACTGGGATCACGGTGTCTTCATGGGCGCCACGATCTCGTCAGAGCAGACGGCGGCCGCCGAGGGCACTGTCGGGGCGCTGCGTCGCGACCCCTTCGCGATGCTGCCCTTCGCCGGCTACAACATGGCCGACTACTTCGCCCACTGGCTCGACTTCGGCAAGCGCCTGCGCCGCTCGGCCCGCGTGCCGCGCGTGTTCCAGGTGAACTGGTTCCGTAAGAGCGCTGACGGCAAGTTCCTGTGGCCCGGATTCGGCGAAAACGGACGCGTCATCGAATGGATGGTCGCGCGGCTCGAAAGCGAAGCGTGCGTTGACGAGACCCCGCTCGGCGGCGTGCCCCGCGAGGGCGAGCTGAACGTCGCGGGCCTCGGCCTGTCGGACGACGAGCTTGCCGAACTGTTCCGGATGGACGCTGACGAGCTGGAGGCGGAGGCCGACGACGTCGAGCGCTTCTTCCAGACCTTCGGCGAGAAGCTGCCCGCCGAGCTGCGTCACCAGCTGAGCCACCTCCGCTCGCGGATTCGCGCTCAGCGGGAGGCCGAGCAGAGCGCGACGGCGTAACGCGGAGTTTCCTGCGAAGGGTCGCGCGCGCACTCGACCTCGACACGCGCGCGGTGACAGAATCGAGCCGCTGCCCGCACGACGCGGTCGCGGGCGGCTCGAGACCTCACGAAAGGCCCCTCCATGACGAAGCAGTCCATCTTCGGTCGCATTGCCCAGCTGGCGAAGGCGAACATCAACGCCCTGATCGACCAGGCCGAAGACCCGCAGAAGATGCTCGACCAGATGGTGCGTGACTACACCGCGAGTATCCAGGAGGCGGAGGCGGCGATCGCGCAGACGATCGGCAACCTGCGACTGCTCGAGCAGGACTACGCGGAGGACGTCGCGACGGCGCAAGACTGGGGCCGCAAGGCGGTCGCCGCGAGCGCGAAGGCCGACGAGTTCCGTGCGGGCGGCAACACGGTCGACGCCGACAAGTTCGACAACCTCGCGAAGGTGGCCCTCGGCAAGCAGCTGTCGGCAGAGAACCAGGCCCGCGCCGCGCAGCCGACGATTCAGTCGCAGACGGCCGTCGTCGAGCAGTTGAAGAGCGGGCTCGAGGGCATGAAGGGCAAGCTCGAGCAGTTGCGCGGCAAGCGCGACGAGCTGGTAGCCCGCGCGAAGATCGCCGAGGCGCAGACGCGCGTGATGGACGCCGTGCAGTCGATCGACATCATGGACCCGACCAGCGAACTCGGCCGCTTCGAGGAGAAGATTCGCCGCGAAGAGGCCCGCGTGATCGGTCGTCAGGAGCTCGGCGCGTCGACGCTCGACGCGCAGTTCGAGGCGCTCGAAGACATCGGAACGCAGACGGAGATTGAGGCGCGGCTTGCGGCGCTGAAGGCGGGCGGCGGCCCCGCCCAACTCACCGACGGCCAGTGACGGACGCGCCCGCGACCACCGCATCCGATCGATCGGGGCCGCCGGCGGGCGCGCCGCAGCGGCACGTCGGAGTCGACGCCGCCCGCGGTCTCGCCATTGTCGGCATGATCGCGGCGCATGTCATTCCGCGTTTCAGCGACGCGGAGCTGATCGTCGACGGTCGCCCGTCGATCCTGTTCGCGGTGCTCGC
>DASSWY010000158.1:0-5397 GCA_035704325.1 Microcella sp.
GACGCCAGCGCGCAGAGCGACGCCGAGGCACTGCGCGCCGACGCGGATCGCACCGCGCGCGAGGTACTGGAGAACGCTGAACGACGCGCCGCGGCCATGATTGCTGACGCTGAGGACCGCACCGCGGCGCTTGTGGCCGACGCGGAAGAACGTTTGGCGCGCATCCGCGTGGAGCGCGACGCCGTGGCTGGCTACTTCGAAAGCATGCGCGGAGTACTGTCGCAGGCAGAGAAGCTCACCGGAGCGGAGTAGCCGCCCCGGTCGTCCAGAACACGCGAGGTGGCCGTGAAGATTCAGAACGCCTTTCGCCTGGGCCTGTTCGGCGGCCTGGGGGCCATTGCTGCCCTCTTTATCGGCGGCGCACTGGCCTCGTTAGCCACGATCCTGACCTACATCGGCGCTGCGCTCTTCCTGGCACTCGGGCTCGACCCGCTCATCACCTGGCTCGAAAAGCGGGCGTGGCCGCGCTGGCTCGCCATCGTGACCGTGCTCACCGGGGTCGTCGGACTCTTCACCGGCCTCGTCTTTGCGCTCGTCCCCGTCATCGTCGAGCAGTCGCAGCGCCTGATCGGGCAGAGTTCGCGCTACCTACAAACCATCGAGAGCCTCGACGACTTCTTCGAGTCGGTTCAGGTGTTCATCCCCGTGGAAGTGCTGAACGTGCGGGAGGCGGCCGAATCAGCGCTCGCCTTCCTCAGTGACCCGGCAAACCTCGCCGAGATTGGCGGCGGGGTGCTGTCGGTCGGAATCGGGATCGCGACCGGCGTTTTCGGTGGGCTGATCATCCTGATTCTCACGCTCTTCTTTGCGTCGTCCCTGACCTCGATGAAGTCGGCGCTCTACCGACTCGTGCCGGCGTCTCGGCGCGAAGGGTTCATCCGCATCGCCGAGCAGGTGTCGATGGCGGTTGGTCGTTACGTTGTGGGGCAAGTCACGCTCGCGCTCTGCAACGGCGTGCTGAGCTTCGCGTTCCTGTCGATCATCGGCGCGCAGTATCCCGCGCTGTTCGCGTTCATCGCCTTCCTCTTCTCACTCGTTCCCCTCGTGGGAACGCTCTCGGGCTCAACCGTGATCGTGCTGATCCAGCTGCTCGTGAACCCGGAGTCGGTCGCGACCGTGATTGCCGCCGCGATCTACTACCTCGTGTACATGCAGGTGGAGGCGTACCTCTTGAGCCCGAACATTATGCGTCGTGCCGTGAGGGTTCCCGGGGTGGTCGTCGTGATCGCCGCGCTGGCGGGCGGCACCCTGCTCGGGGTACTGGGGGCACTCATCGCGATTCCCGTGGCCGCGTCCATTTTGATCATCATCGACCAGGTGGTGGTGCCGCGTCAGGACGCTGCCTAGAGGCGCGACGCATGCCGCGAATCACGCGCGGGGCGAGAGATTTCGCCTCACACCGGCCACTGCGTCGGCAGAGGCAGCACAGCCGGGTTCAGACGCTCGACGACCTCGCTGAGCACACGATACGTCTGCTGCTCACCCACCCATAGGTGCTTGCCGCCCTCAACAGCAACGAACTCGAGATCGGGAACCGACGCGAAGCGCTCGCGCGCCTCATCGGGGCGCAGGAAATCGTCGAGCTCAGGGATGACCGCGACGAGCCGTTTACCGCTGCCGGCCCACGCCGCGACCTCGTCAGCGCCCGTGCGATGCAGAGGCGGAGACAGCAGAATCGCTCCCACCACGTCTTCCCTCAGCCCGTGCTTGAGCGCCACCTCGGTGCCAAACGACCAGCCGAGCAGCCACGGCTGCGGCAGGCCGCGCGCCGCCGCCCAGGCGACAGCCGCCGACAGATCGAAGCGCTCGAGATCGCCGTGCCCGAAGGCTCCCTGCGATGTGCCACGCGGCGACGTGACGCCCCGGAAATTGAACCGCAACACAGCGATGTCGGCGAGTGCGGGTAGCCGTGCCGCCGCCTTGCGAATAACGTGCGAGTCCATGAATCCCCCGGCTGTCGGCAGGGGGTGCAAACACACGAGCGTGGCAACAGGGTCACCGTGCTCCGGGGTGGCCAGTTCGCCGACGAGGGTGAACCCGTCGGCCGTCACGAACTCGATGTTCTCGCGGTGGGCGGGCAGCACGGAGCTGCCGCGAATGTCCTCGGACACGACTGTTCCTTCTTCCGTGGTCACGGTTCGATACGCCAGCAGCGCGAGTGCCAGTGCCGCCGCTCGACGAGCGCGGCGTCGTCCCCCATCATGTGGTCAGCGCGCCACACGACGACGTGCGCCATGCCCGCAGAAATGGGGGCCGTGCATCCCGGACAGCTGTACGACTTCTGAGCGGAAGCGGCCCCCGACGGTTGCACCCACCAGGCGCCCGAGCGCTTGTGCTGGGTGCGCTTCATTCCCCCCTGGATGCGGGTGAGATCAAGAGGGGGAATCTCCGCCTCGACGGCGCGGCGGCGCTTCGGTCTGTTGCTGCGCGGCATGGCCGCGCCCTAGTACCAGCCGACTCGCTGGCTGTGCGCCCAGGCGCCGCAGGGCGAGCCGTAGCGGCCCTGAATGTAGCCGAGTCCCCACGTGATCTGCGTCGCGGGGTTCGTCTGCCAGTCGGCGCCTGCACTCGCCATCTTGTTACCGGGGAGAGACTGCGGAATGCCGTACGCGCCCGATGAGCGGTTCATGGCGTAGACGTTCCAGCCGGATTCTTTGTTCCAGAGGGCGACGAGGCAGTCGAACTCGGCGGGGCCCCAGCCGCGGGCCGCCACCATCTCCGCGGCAATAGCCTGGGCGGTTCCGGGGTCGGGGGTGCCAGCGGGCGGTGCGAAGCCGGTCACGGGGACGGGTTCGGGCTCCGGCTCGGGCGGCGCGATGATCTCGTACGACGCGGTCTCGACTTCGGCGACGACCTCGCCGTCGGCGGCGAACTGCTGCACGGGCGCCCGATCAGCTGGCGCATAGGTTTCGACCGCGGCGGCGGCACCTGACGTGGGATCGATGACCGACACCATGACGAACGAGAGCGTGGCCATGAACGAGAAAGCCGGCAGGGTCCAGGCGCGGCGCACGTGACGCTCGGCGGAGGCGGTTGAGCGGGGGGCCGCTGTTCGCGGGGTACGGCGAACGCCGCTCGGTGCCGACGAGACGGTCGACGCCGGGCGCTCCTCAGTCACAGAATGCCTACCCACGAGAACGAGAGTCTAGCCGACGGTTACGAATCGGTCACATCCGGGGTCAGCGAACAGCCAGCATCACCCGAATCACGGTGTCGAGCACGAAGTCGACTTGAGCCTCGTCGTAGCCCCCGAAACGCGGGCGAAAGGCGATCGAGCGCACGGTGTGAACCGCGACGGCATCGCCGCGTTGAAAATACCCCGCTAGCCGATCGCACAGCGCATCAACGTCGTCTGTGCGATACCCCCGGGTCAGCGGCCCAACGCGGCGGAATCGTGACCGATCGGGCCGTGCGAGTCGGTCGACGATCTCTTGTGCCGCTGCCCGTACCTCGGCGTAGAAGGCAGCCTCGCCCTGCGCAGCGATGGCGCGCTCGCGCTCACGGGCGGCAAACGCCTCTTCGAGCCGTTCGAGTGCCGCGTCCACCTGATCGGCCGCGTAGCCGCGGCGCCTCACCACACGAAACGCCGTGCGTCGAATCTCGTCACTCGTCAGTGAGGTGTCGGCGTCATCTGCGTACGCCGTGCGAGCGGCCGACAGAAACTGATCGACCTGATGTGTGTCGTAGCCCGGCTCGCCTCGGGAGGCCAAGGGGAACGTTGACGGCACATCGCTATTCTGCCGCGCCCGTCGGCGCAGCGCCGAATCGGTGCTCACGCGACTCCGAACGCCAGAAACACCAGATACGCGGCTACCGTCGACGGCAGGATCGAGTCCAGTCGATCGAGGAAGCCCCCGTGCCCCGGCAACCAGGTCGAAATGTCCTTGATCCCGAGGTCACGCTTAACAAGTGATTCGGTCAGATCGCCGATTGTTGCCGTGACGATCATCGCACCGGCGAGAATGAGCCCGACCCACCACGGTTGATCGAGCATGAACATCGCGAGCAGCACGCCAGCGAGGAGTGCGACGGCGACCGCCCCCGCAAACCCCTCCCACGTCTTCTTGGGACTAATGCGCGGCGCCATGGGGGTCTTACCGAAGGCAAGACCACTCGCATAGGCACCGATGTCGATGCAGATGACGATGATCAGGTACGCGAGTGTCCACCACTCACCCCCGTCGATCGCTGTCATCACGACGGCGAATCCGCCGAGCAACGACACGTACGCCAACACGAATACGCCCGCGGCCAGGTCGGTGGGCAAGGACACGGCAGGATCGGCCCGCAGCGACGGCCGCAGCTGTTCACCGAGCCGCCAGATCGTCACGAGCGCGACACCCGCGAGAAACGCGACCCACAGCCCCACTGCCCCGAAGTAGTACGCGGGGGCGATGACACCGAGCGACGCGATCACGATGGGTATGCGCGGAACGTCGCGCCCCGCAAAGCGCAGCGCGCTCGCCAACTCGTACGAGGTGAACACGACAAGCGCGGCCCCAAAGAGCATGAACAGCTCGGTGACAAAGATCAGGCTGAATAGCAGGGACAGACCGAGCACAAGGCCGAAAAAGAGGGCCTTCGGGAGGTTGCGCCCGACGCGCTTCTCAATGCGCGCATCCATTTCGCGGGCGCGCGCCTCAATGTCGTGGATGCGCTCCTCGACCTCGTGAATACGCCCTTCGACCTCGTCGCGGGCGGTCTGCGCCCGGCGACGGATGCGCTGCGTCGCGTTTGACGCCTGATCGTCGGTGCCGTCGGCCATTAGACCTCGAGCAGCTCGGCTTCCTTCTTCTTCAACGCCTCGTCGGCGGCGTCGGTGTGGCGCTTCGTCAGGGCCTCGAGCTCTTTCTCGGCGCGAGCCACTTCGTCGTCGCCGACCTCGCTCTTGAGCTTGTCGAGGTCTTCCTTTGCCTTGCGGCGGATGTTGCGGATCGCCACCTTGCAGTCTTCCGCTTTCCCCTTGACGATCTTTACGTACTCTTTGCGACGATCCTCCGTCAGCTCGGGCATGGTGACCCGAATGATCTCGCCGTCATTGTTCGGGGTCGCCCCGAGGTTCGGGAAGTTCACGATCGCGCGCTCGATCTCTTTGAGGGCGCTTTTGTCGTACGGCGTGATGATGAGCACCCGCGCCTCGGGATTCTGCAGGCTTGCCAGCTGCGCAAGGGGCGTCGGCGTGCCGTAGTACTCGACCATGATCTTCTGGAACAGCTGGGGGTTCGCACGGCCCGTGCGCACCGTGGCGAAGTCTTCCTTTGCCACGTCGACAGCCTTGGTCATTTTCTCGGCGGCTTCCGCCAGTACATCCGCGATCACGCGCACCACTCCTCGGTTCAGGTCGGTGTCGAGTCTAGTGGGAGGGCCTCGGAGCGAGGCATTACCGCGCTACCGGGT
>DASSWY010000194.1:0-3273 GCA_035704325.1 Microcella sp.
GCGTCGGCCGCGCGGGCGGCCACGACCGTCAGTTCTTTCGCTCGTTCAGATGCAGTCACAGTGTCTTTCACAGGGTTGGATGCGCGGGGCGCGTTAGAAGAGGCCGTTCACGGCCGCGACGATGAACAGCCCGACGGCGACGACGGCGAGCACAACAGTTGAGCTCACGAGCACGGTCGTCAGCACGCCCGAGCGACGCGCCTTCTTGCCACCCATGACGTCGCGCGTGGCCGTGTGGCTGCTGACCGCGCTGATGGCGCTCACGGGGGCCGAGTCGGTCGAGGCGTACTCGGTGTCGACGTCGAACAAATCGTCGAGGTCGGGGCTGTCGTGAATCGAGGGAACGGCACCCGTGGAGGCGACCGAACTCGGCACGTCGATCATGCCGGTGATGATGATTTCGCCCGTGCCCGGCACGGGGCCGGCCAGGTCACCGCGCGGCATCTCGGGGAGAACGAGCGCGTTGGTGCTCGTCGTGGCCGAGCCAACCTGGCGGCTGAACGTGTTGGTGAAGGGGTCGTCGTCATCGTGCACGCCGACCGACCAATGGCTGCCGACGCTCGGCGCGTGCGGCGAGGCTGCGGTGCCGGGCAACACGTCGGGGACGCTCGGTCGGGCATCGTCCGCGAGCGGCGCAGGACCGGCGGGCAGGAACGACGCGGGCGCCGGGGTCGGCACACTCGCTGCGCTGACGGGGTCGACGATGTCGAGGCCGTCGGCCGGCAGCGGCTCGGGCAGATCGGCCGACTGTTCAGGCTCGTGAGCGCGGCGCCGCTCACGCAGTTCTCGGCGTGACAGCGGCCGGTCGCCATCCCTCGTGTCGTGCTCGTCGCTCGACGGCACCGACGGCTCATCCGGTGCCGATGACGCCGTGTGCGTTGATGCGGAGTGCGGAGCAGACGCGGGAATCTCGCGACCCTGAGTGCGATACCCGAGGGGCTCATCCTGCGGTTCGCCCTGACCCGCGGGCGCGAACGTCTGCCGACCGGCGTATGGGGCACTCGGAGCAGCAGGAGTCGACGGCGCGAAATCGCGGCGGCGGTACGAGCCGGGCGTGGCTGCCCAGGGTGCTGCCGGTGCACTCGGCGCCACGGGGGCAGACGAGACCGATGCCGCGCTGCCCGCGACCGAGCCGACCGACGCTGGCACGAGGTCGGGCGTCGCGTCTGCGGTGTCTGGCGTCGCCGCGTGGTCGTTCGGGGCCTCGCCCGCTGGGGCAGCCTCGTTCGCGAGCTGCTGCCGACGCCTGGCCTCCCGGCGCGTCAGCGGCGGATCGTTCTGCGCGCTCATGCGGGGGTTCTCCGATACAGCTGATGCTTGGCGATGTACTGCACGACGCCGTCAGGTACGAGATACCACACCGGAGCGCCGCGCCCGACGCGATCACGACAGTCGGTCGACGAGATCGCGAGCGCCGGGATCTCCATCCAGCTTACGCGCCCCTCGGGAAGGTCGCGAACGGTGAGGCGGTGGCCTGGCCGGGTCACGGCGACGAAGTGCGCGAGGTCGAACAGGCGATCAGCTGCCTTCCAGTCGACAATCTGCGCGATCGCGTCAGCCCCGGAAATGAAGAACAGCTCGGCCCCGGGGTACACCGCCGCGAGGTCACTCAGCGTATCGATCGTGTAGGTGGGGCCGTTGCGATCAATGTCGACGCGACTCACGCTGAACCGAGGGTTCGACGCGGTCGCGATGACCGTCATCAGGTAGCGGTGTTCGCTCCCGGTCGCGTCGGGCTTGAGATAGGGCTCGCCGGTCGGCACGAACACGACATCGTCGAGGCCCAAGCGATCGGCGACCTCACTCGCGGCGACGAGGTGTCCGTGGTGAATCGGGTCGAAGGTGCCGCCCATCACGCCGATTCGGCGCGGGGCAGAAACCTCCGGTGCGGGGATGATCGGGCGCTCCGGTACGGCGTCAGGGCCTAGTGGCCGGCGCCGTGACCACCCTCGCCGCGCATCGGGTTCGAGGTCTTGTTACGGTGCCGGTTTGCGACGTCGCGGTAGGCATGCACGATGACCCCGAGCATGAAGAACGCGAGCCCGGCAATGCCCGCAATCACGATCGGCGGAGCGAACAGCGGCGCTAACTCTTCCAGGGCCAGAATGGTGCTGCTCAGCGACGTCATAGGGCTCTACTTACTCTCTGCCGGAACGGTCGGGGCTGTCAGTCTAGCGGGCCTCACCCGCGCACCTGCCCCGAGCCGCGCACGATCCACTTGGTGCTCGTCAGCTCGGGAAGGCCCATGGGGCCGCGCGCGTGCATCTTCTGCGTCGAGATGCCCACCTCGGCCCCGAAACCGAATTCGCCGCCGTCGCTGAAGCGCGTGGAGGCGTTCACCATCACGACCGCCGAATCGACCTCGGCAAGGAACCGCTCGGCATTCGCCATGTCGCGCGTGATGATCGACTCGGTGTGCTGGGTCGAAAACCGGCGGATATGCGCGAGGGCCGCATCCAGGTCGTCGACGATCGCGATCGACAGTTCGAGCGCCATGTGCTCGGTCGCGAAATCGTCGTCGCTCGCGACGTCGAGATCGCTGACGACGGCGCGAGCGCGCTCGTCGCCGCGCACGAGAACGCCGGATGCACGCAGCGCCTCCACGACGGATGGCACCAGCCGCTCAGCCGCGTCGCGGTGCACGAGCACCGTCTCGACGGCGTTGCACACGCTCGGCCGCTGCACCTTCGCGTTGTGGACGATGTCGACCGCCAGCTGCTCGTCGGCACTCGCGTCGAGCACGATGTGCACGACACCCGCACCCGTCTCGATGACGGGAACAGTCGACTCGCGCACCACTGTCTGAATCAGCTCGGCGCTGCCGCGGGGAATGAGCACGTCGACGTAGCCGCGGGCGCGCATGAGCGCTGTGGCACCGGCCCGGCCGTGTTCGTCGATCGTCTGCACGGCGGCCTCGGGCAAGCCCACCGCGACCAGCGCCTGCTGAATTACGGCGACGAGCACCTCGTTGCTCGAGCGGGCGGCGCTGCCGCCGCGCAGCACGGCGGCATTGCCGCTCTTCAGGGCGAGCGCGGCAATGTCGACCGTCACGTTGGGGCGCGCCTCGTAAATGGCCCCGACGACGCCGAAGGGCACGCGCACCTGGCTGAGCTGCACCCCGTTCGGCAGGGTCGAACCACGCACCACGGTGCCGACGGGGTCGGGCAGCGCGATCACGTCGCGCACGGCAGACGCGAGCGCCGCGACCCGCGTCTTGTCGAGCCGCAGGCGGTCGATCAGGCCGTCACTCAGCCCGTTATCGCGGCCGCGCGC
>DASSWY010000076.1:0-3204 GCA_035704325.1 Microcella sp.
CGCCGACAAGAAGCGCGTGATCTTCTGGCAGGTCATTTCGATCATCCTCTGGGGTATCGCCTTCGGCGTGCTCGCCTGGCTCGCGGTTTCGGCCCTGCGCGGCTAGCCGCCAGCAGCGCGTGTCAACAACTCAGGACTAACGACGCTGGCTTCCCTACGCGAACGATGGCGTGGCAGTCGGGTGCGCGTTAGTCCTGAGTTCTTGACACGCGAGTGGCGGCGTCGGCGGGGGTGACGAAGGTGGCGGTGCGTTCGACCTCGTGCACGAGCGCGATGAGGGCGTCGCTGACGGGCGTCGCGACGCCCGTGGCGCGCCCCGCCGCGGCGACGGCCCCGTTGATCTGGTCGACCTCGGTCACGCGACCCCGACGGATGCTCTGCAGCATCGACGCCGGATTCGGAACGTCCCCCATTCCCCGCGCGAGCATCCGCGCGAGTTCTTCACCGGCGGCCACCCCCGCGGCGCCCGGCGCCTGAAGCGGGCGGAGGGCCGCTGCGTCGACCGGACCGATCGCCTGCCAGCTCACCCCGAGGGCCGCACCGACGGCCACGGTTTCGGCCATGGCGGCGCCGAGCACTCGGCGCAGGCGCTCGTCGGCGACCGTCTGCTGCACACTGAGCCCGGTGATGGCGGGCAGCGCGTTCACCTGGTTGATAACGAGCTTGGTCCACTGGGCGCCGCGGATGTCGGCGCTGACGTCGACCCGTTCGGGCAGCGCCGCGCGCAGCACGGGAAGGGCGACGGCGACGGCGCGCGCGTCGCTGCCGATGACGAGCGGGGCTGACGCCGTCACGGTCACTCGGCCGGGCGCCGTGAGGCTGGCGGCGAAGAGCGCGAGCCCCACGCCGACCGGGCTGCCGGGCAGCAGCGAGCGCACGAGTTCGTCGCCTCCGAGGCCGTTTTGCAGCACCATCACGGGGCACCCGCTCGGCACGTCAACCCCCGCGAGGGCCGCGGCCGTGTCGTTCGCCTTCGTGGCAACGATCACGAGCCCGGTATCCGCGGGCACGCGCGCGACGACCGCAACCTGGGCGCGATGCGCGCCAAAGCCGCCGTCGAGCGTGAGCCCCGACTCGGTGATGGCGACCGCGTGGTCACCGCGCGCGGTCACGCTCACCTCGTGCCCCGCCCGATCCAGTAGGGCCGCGAGTGCACCGCCGACGGCCCCTGCTCCGATCACGGTCACGCGCACCCGACCAGCCTAGGTCGAGCCGGTAGCGTTATCGCCGTGATCTCCGGCCTGCTGCTCGTCGACAAACCCGCAGGCCTCACCAGCCACGACGTCGTGGCCCGCGCCCGCCGCGCGCTCGGCACCCGCAAGGTGGGCCACGCCGGCACGCTCGACCCGGCGGCCACGGGCCTGCTCACGCTGGGCGCCGGCCCCGCGACGCGCCTGCTGACGTACCTCGTGGGCCTCGATAAGCAGTACACGACGACGATCCGCCTGGGCTCGGCGACGACAACCGATGACGCCGAGGGCGAGGTGCTCGGCGCCCCCGCCCCGGCCGCCGCCCTCGCCGCCGTCACCGATGAGCGCATGGCGGCAGGCGTTGCCCAGCTCACGGGCGAGATCGAGCAGGTGCCGAGCGCGGTCAGCGCCATCAAGGTCGACGGCCGCCGCGCCTACGACCGCGTGCGCGCGGGCGAGGAGGTCGAGCTCGCCTCTCGCCGCGTCACCGTGTCGCGCTTCAGCATCGAGTCCGTGCGCCGCACCCCCGACGCCATCGAGGTCGACGCCGTGGTCGACTGCTCCTCGGGCACCTACATTCGCGCCCTCGCCCGCGACCTCGGCCGCGCCCTCGGCGTCGGCGGGCACCTGACGGCCCTTCGCCGCACGCGGGTCGGCCCGTTCACGGTCAGCGACCCCACCGCCATCACCCTGGATGCGCTGGTCACCGCCGGCGAGAACGGCTCGGCCGCGTCGCTGCTCGCGTCGCCGGCCGACGTCGCGGCGCGCCTGTTTCCCGTCCTCCGAACCTCTGACGAGCAGACCCGCGACCTCGCTCACGGCAAGAAGCTTGACGGCCTGGACGCACCCGATGCGTCCCCGGTCGCCGCCGTCGACACGGCCGGCCGTCTCGTCGCGCTGCTCAGCGTTGAGCGGGGTCGGGGCCGTATTCTGACGGGGTTCCCGCAGGATTCCTGATCGCGCACCCCGCGCATCCTGATGACGCGGTGACGGAACGCTCGTTGTCAGCCCGACGCCCCCTGGAGGACACCCCGTGATCGAGTGGTTCGGAGTCGTGCAGATCGCCGCCGCGGCCCTGCTCGGCGTGGTCGCGCTTGTGCTCGGTGGCATCGGCCGCCGACCCGACGACATCACCGTGCTCGGCAGCGTGCTGCTCGCGCTGCTGCTGCTCGCTCAGGTGGTCGTCGGCATCGTGCAGCCACTCGTCGGAAACGCGCCGACGGGCGACATCGTCGAGTGGTGGCTGTACCTGGTCGTGGCGCTGCTGCTCGTCATCGGCGGCGTGGTGTGGGCGCTGATCGACCGCAGTCGCTGGGCCACGCTGATCATCGGCGTCGTCGGGGTCACGGTCGCGATCATGGTGTTCCGCATGACCCAGATCTGGTTCGTGCAGACCGTGCCCGCAGCGCTCGGCGCCTAGAGCCGCGCGATCGCCTCGAGCACCGCGTCGAGGTGCCCCTCGATGGTCGGCACGACGAGAATCGCGCCGGTTTCGCTGAGCTCCTCGACGGTGAAGACTCCCGTGGCGACCGCGATGAAGGGGATTCCCGCCGCGACGGCCGCCTCGTCGTCGCGCGGCGTGTCGCCGATGATGACGAGCGTCTCGTCGGGAAGCGCCTCGCGCGCGGCCCGCGTGATCTCGCTGCGCTCGGAGGCGGTCGCGCCGAAGAACGAGCGGCTCCAGTCGAAGCGCTCGGCCCCGAGCCCTGAGCCGTCGAGCTTGACGCGCGAGCGGGTGGCGCTGTTGCCGGTCAACAGCGCGTTGACCCAGCCCCGGGCATCCGCCTGATCGAGCGCCTCGCGGATGCCCGGCGCGATTTCTCGGCGATCGCCCGCCTTCGCGCGCTCCACCGACAGTGCGTCGAGCGAGTCCCGGGCGGCCTCGTGCCACTGCGCCGCATCGAAGCCGAAGTGCTCGAGGATGTCGGTGAGGATGTGCCCGTCGGTCTTGCCGTGGGTGCGCGGCAGGGGCGGCGACAGCTCGCGGCCGACAGCCCGCTCGACGGCCACGTGG
>DASSWY010000230.1:0-8218 GCA_035704325.1 Microcella sp.
CCGATGAGCTCCTTGGCCAACACGGGCCCGTGCATCCGGATGTCGCGCTCGCGATGGCGGTCGGGGTGCGCGCGCGCCTCGCGATCGCCGACCGACCGGCCGACATCGGGGTCGCGACGACGGGTGTCGCCGGGCCCGAGCAGCAGGGGGGTTCACCCGTCGGCCTCGTGTACGTCGCGGTGGCGGATGCGCGCGGCACATCGGTGCGTGAGCTGCGTCTCGCAGGTGATCGCGCCGCCATCCGCTCCGCGGCTGTCGACGCGGCCCTCGAGCTCGCTCTCGACCGCCTCCACGCGCGGGAATAGCCAAGGTGACGGTCGTGTTACACCGAGCATCCTGACACTCGATCCCCAGCCATCCGGGGATACAGTGAAGACACATCGATCAGGTAGTGTTACCGCCCCGGTGACGCGCACACCGCTCACGAGATACGTAAAGGAGGCCGCCATGGTTCTGGTCCGTCAAGAGATCGGCGAAGTCCTCCGTGACGTGCGCTTGCAGAAGGGCCGCACCCTCCGCCAGGTGGCGAGTCGGGCGAGCGTCGCTCTGGGTTACCTCAGCGAGGTCGAGCGGGGTCAGAAAGAGGCGTCAAGCGAGATCCTCGCGTCGGTCGCCGAAGCTCTCGACACTCCCATCTCGACCATCATGCGCGAGGTCGGTGACCGCCTGGCCGTCATCGAGGGCCTGACAACGGTCCCCGACACCCTGCCCGACGACCTGGTCGCTGAGTTCGACGCCGACCTCGCCGTTCGCTAACGCGGTAGGTCGACCTCTGAAGCTGTCGGAGTTCCGTCGCGCCGTCGCCGACGAGTTCGGTGAGGCCTACGGGCGCTCGCTTGTGCGCGATCTCGTGCTCGGTGACGTCGGCAACCGCACGGCCGAACAGGCACTGGAAGCGGGGCTTGCTCCCCGGGACGTGTGGTTCGCGCTGTGTGCCGCCACCGATGTTCCCCGTGATCGCTGGTACGGCGCGGGCCGCCCCGTTCTGCCGCGCGATCTCTGATCGACCCCCCCTTCAGCGCGCGATGCTGCCGGCGACGGGTGCGGGCGCAGCGACGGCCGACGCGCGACACGCCGTCACGCGCCACTCGAACATGTGTTCGTATCGGGCGTAGACTCCCTCCCAACGGCAGTCGAACACCCCTCGGTGCACAGGCGGTCGCGGGTTCCGTCTGGTGTCGGTGCTCGCGCTTACTGTTCCCCGCGAGGCGGCAGACGCCGTCACCGCCTTGTCGCATCCCCGTCGCCCCGAAACCCCGGGCGGCTGGCACGGCGACAGCCGATAGGCGAACCGCGCACGACACAGAAAGCAGGAACCGACATGCCCTCTCCCGCAGACCGCGAAAAGGCCCTCGAAACGGCACTCGCACAGATCGACCGACAGTTCGGCAAGGGCAGCGTCATGCGCCTCGGCAGCGACGAGCGCGCGCCGGTCGCCGTCATCCCGACCGGTTCCATTGCCCTTGATGTCGCGCTCGGTATTGGCGGCCTCCCGAAGGGCCGCATCATCGAAATCTACGGCCCCGAGTCGTCGGGTAAGACCACGCTGACGCTGCACGCCATCGCCAATGTTCAGCGCGCGGGGGGCATCGCGGCCTTTATCGATGCTGAGCACGCACTTGACCCCGATTACGCCCAGAAGCTCGGCGTCGACATCGATCAGCTTCTCGTTTCGCAGCCCGACACCGGTGAGCAGGCCCTCGAAATCGCCGACATGCTGGTGCGATCGGGCTCGATTGACCTCGTCGTCATCGACTCGGTCGCGGCGCTCGTGCCCCGCGCCGAGATCGAAGGCGAGATGGGCGACAGCCACGTCGGTCTGCAGGCTCGCCTGATGTCGCAGGCGCTGCGCAAGCTCACGGGCGGTCTCAACACCACCGGCACCTCGATGATTTTCATCAACCAGCTGCGCGAAAAGATCGGTGTCTTCTTCGGCAGCCCCGAGACCACGGCGGGTGGTAAGGCGCTCAAGTTCTATGCCTCCGTGCGCCTCGACATTCGTCGCATTGAGACGCTGAAAGACGGCACCGAGGCGGTCGGTAACCGCACGCGCGTCAAGGTGGTCAAGAACAAGATGGCCCCGCCCTTCAAGCAGGCCGAGTTTGACATCCTCTACGGCGTCGGCATCTCCCGCGAGGGCAGCCTGCTCGACTTTGGTGTTGAGCACGGCATCGTCAAGAAGTCGGGTGCCTGGTACACCTACGAGGGCGATCAGCTGGGCCAGGGTAAAGAGAACTCCCGCAACTTCCTGCTGCAGAACCCGACCATCGCGGCCGAGATCGAAAGCAAGATTCTCGCCAAGCTCGGCATTGGCGCGAACGGGCCTGCAGCCGTCGGCGACGCCGCCGAGCCGGCACCCGCATCCATTCAGCAGAAGCTCGCCCAGAAGAAGGCTGCTGGCGCGTGAGTGACGCGGCCGACGCCGGCCAGTGGGTCGCCCCGGTGATCTCGCTGGCCGGCGCTCGCGCCGAGCGCTCGTCGGTCGACGACGCGCGCGCCCACCTCGACGACGACGAACTCGCCAGGGCCGAAACAATCAGCATGCGGGCGCTCAGCCGCAAGGGCTTGTCTCGACGAGAACTCGTCGACCGCCTGCGCGAGAATGACATCAGCCCTGAGACGGCCGAGTTCGAGGCCGACCGCCTGCAGCGCGTGGGGCTGATCGACGACGCCGAGCTAGCGCGGGTCTTGGTCGACCGCCTGGTTGCCCGCAAAGGTCTCGGCCGCAGCGCTCTCATGGGTGAGTTACGCCAGCGCAAGCTTGACCCCGACGCCGTCGAGCAGGCGATCGCTGAGCACGGTGCCGAGTCCGATGCGGGTGCGTTGATCGACCAATTGGTGGCCGATCGACTGCGGCGCCTCGGCAGTCTCGACCGCGCGACGGCCGAACGTCGGCTTGTGTCGTACTTGCAGCGCAAAGGGCACGGCGGGCCCATGGCGCATCAGGCCGTGCGGCGTGCGCTCGACGGCGCTCCGGCTGGCCGCCGTACCCCCGAATTCGAGTGAGCGCCCGCGCGTAGACTTGCTCGCACCATGAGCAGCACCCTCGCCCCGCCATCCTCCGTCACCGACGCGCAGGCCACCCCGCGCACCTACGAGGTGCGCACGTATGGCTGTCAGATGAATGTGCACGACTCTGAACGCTTGGCGGGGTCGCTTGAGGCGGCGGGCTACATCGCGGCGCCGACGGGCGAGGTGGCCGACGTGGTCGTGATCAACACCTGCGCCGTTCGCGAGAACGCCGACAACAAGCTCTACGGAAACCTGGGCCACCTCGCCAGCATCAAGCGCGAGCGCCCCGGCATGCAGATTGCCGTCGGCGGGTGCCTCGCCCAGAAAGACACCTCGACGATTCTGAGCAAGGCGCCCTACGTCGACGCCGTCTTCGGCACGCACAACATGGGCTCACTTCCCGCCCTGCTCGAACGGGCACGCCACAACGGCGAGGCGCAGCTCGAGATTCTCGAGTCACTCGAAGTGTTCCCCTCGACGCTGCCGACCAAACGTGACTCCACCTACTCGGGCTGGGTCAGCATCTCGGTGGGCTGCAACAACACCTGCACGTTCTGCATCGTCCCGAGCCTGCGCGGCAAAGAAAAAGACCGGCGCCCCGGCGACATCCTCGCTGAAATTCAGGCGCTCGTTGACGACGGCGCGATTGAGGTCACGCTCCTCGGGCAGAACGTGAACACCTACGGCGTCGAGTTCGGCGACCGGCAGGCGTTCGGCAAGCTGCTGCGCGCAGCCGGGCGCATCGACGGTCTCGAGCGCATCCGCTTCACGAGTCCCCACCCGGCCGCCTTCACCGACGACGTGATCGACGCAATGGCCGAGACGCCCGCCGTGATGCCGCAGCTGCACATGCCCCTGCAGTCCGGCTCCGACCGCATTCTGAAGGCGATGCGCCGCTCCTATCGCAGCGAAAAATTCCTCGGCATCCTCGACCGGGTGCGGGCACGCATCCCGAATGCGGCCATTTCGACCGACATCATCGTCGGCTTCCCGGGTGAGACCGACGACGACTTTGCCGAGACGCTCCGCGTCGTCGAACAGGCGCGCTTCGCCAGCGCATTCACCTTCCAGTACTCGATCCGGCCGGGCACGCCGGCCGCCACAATGCCCGACCAGGTGCCGAAAGAGGTCGTGCAAGAACGCTACGAGCGGCTCATCGCCCTGCAAGAGCACATCAGCTGGGAAGAAAACCAGCGCCAGGTGGGTCGCGAGGTCGAGGTGCTCATCTCGACCGGCGAGGGCAAGAAAGACGCCGAGACCGAGCGCATGTCGGGGCGAGCCGAAGACAGCCGCCTCGTGCACGTTCGCGTGCCGGAGGGCGCCGAGCGACCGCGCCCGGGCGACGTCGTGACCACGACCATCACGCACGCCGCGCCGTTCCACCTGCTTGCCGACCACGAGGGGCCGCTGCGCATTCGCCGTACCCGTGCCGGCGACGCGTGGGATCGCGCGCAGGCCGAGAGCTGCGGTGTGCCGGCGCCGGCAGGCAGCAGCGACACTGCGCCGCGCGTGTCGTTGGGGCTTCCCGCCATCCGGGTCGGCGCTCCCGCGGGGCCGACGACTCCGATCTACGACCCTGCAGACGGCGAGCGCGGCAGTCTCGCGTGATCGTCGCGATCGTCGGCGCGACGGGCACCGGCAAGACGGCAGCATCGCTCGACCTCGCCGATCGCTTGGGGCGGTTCGGCGCTGCCGCTGAGATCGTCAACGCCGACGCCATGCAGCTGTACCGCGGAATGGATATCGGCACGGCAAAAGCCACCGTCGCCGAGCGACGAGGAGTTCCACACCACCTCATCGACGTCCTCGACGTCACCGACGAGGCATCCGTCGCCGCCTATCAGCGCCACGCGCGCGCGACGGTTGAGCAGATTGCGGCGCGGGGAGCCATCCCCATCGTGGTCGGAGGCTCCGGGCTCTACGTTGCGGCCCTGCTCACCGACTTCCGCTTTCCCGGTACCGACCCCGAAGTGCGAGCGCGCTACGAAGAGAGGCTCGTCTCCGAGGGGCTCGGCGCGCTCGCGGCCGAGCTTCAGCGTCGTGATCCGGAGGCCGCAGCCCAGCTCGACCTGCAGAACCCCCGCCGCGTCGTTCGGGCCCTGGAGGTTGCCGAGATCACGGGTGAGCCGATCGCGCCGGGTCTTGCGGCACGAGCCACACCGTGGCGTCCGTACATCCAGCTCGGCCTGTCGGTAGAGCGCGCAACCCTCGTCGAGCGACTCGACCGGCGGGTCGAGGGCATGTGGGCGGCCGGGCTTCTTGACGAGGTGCGAGAGCTTCTCCCGAGAGGTCTCGAGCGCGGCCCCACCGCGTCCCGAGCAATCGGCTACGCCCAGGCGATTGACCAGTTGGCGGGTCGAGCGACCGAGGGCGAGGCGATTGCAGCGACCTCCTCACTCACGCGCCGCTACGCCCGGCGGCAGGTGAGCTGGTTCCGCCGTGACGCCGCGACCGAGTGGGTCGACGCCCTCGATGGGACGGCGCGGGATGCGGCGATCCAGGCGGTCGCCGAGCGGTGCGTCGCTAGCATGGCCGAGTGACCGACACGCTGCTGTTCACCAAGGGCCACGGAACCGGCAACGACTTCGTCCTGTACGCCGATCCGGATGGCGAGCAGACGCTCGACGCCTCGCGTCTTGCCGCCGTCGCTGATCGGCGGTTCGGGGTCGGCGGCGACGGGGTGATCCGCGCGGTGCGATCCGCGAGCATCCCCGAGGGCGCAGCGATTCTCGCCGAGGAGCCCGAGGCCGAGTGGTTCATGGACTACGTGAACGCCGACGGCAGCGTTGCGGAGATGTGTGGCAATGGCATCCGCGTATTCGTGCACTACCTCATCGAACGCGGCTTGCTTGAGCTAGCCCCGGGCCACTCGGTGCCGATCGGCACCCGCGCCGGCGTGCGTGACGTTCACCGTCTCGCCGATGGCTACGCCGTCGACCTGGGCCGCTGGCGGCTGACGGGCGACGAGCCCCTCGTGCGCGCCCGTGAGCTTCCGGTCGCGCGCCCCGGTCTCGGGATCGACCTCGGCAACCCCCACGTCGTTGTGGCGGTCGCGGGCGACACCGAGCTCGATGGCATCGACCTGTCCCGCGCACCGCAGCTGGAACCGGCCCTGGCCGGCGGGGCCAACGTTGAGTTTGCCGTCCCCGCCGACCCTCTCGTACGAGACGGCATCGGTCGTATCCGTATGCGGGTGCATGAGCGGGGCAGCGGCGAGACGCTCTCGTGCGGAACCGGGGCCGCGGCCGCCGCACTCGCCGTGCGGCACTGGGCGGGCTCGTCGGCTCCGAATGAGTGGCGCGTCGAGGTGCCGGGCGGTGTGCTCGGCGTGCGCATGTTCGCGGCGGAAGACGGCGAGCATGTCGCGCTCAGTGGGCCTGCCGCCCTTGTCTTTGACGGGGAATTGACCGTCTGATCGTCGCGGTCAGGATGCGCGGTGTCAGCCGCGCGGGACGCGAATCGGCCCCGTGAGTCCCGAGCGATTGCGCACGCGGAGCACCCGGTACCCCTTGTTCGTGGCCGCGCGGGTGATCTGCAGCTCACCTGCGTACCGCGCTTCCATCCAGCGCTGCAGCGAGTCGGAGCCGAGGTTGCGGGCGACCACCAACCAGGCGTCGCTTCCCTGATCGAGTCGCGGCAACCACGCGTCGAGCAGGCCGTGGAGTTCGCCCTTGCCGATGCGTATCGGAGGGTTCGACCAGATGCCCGTGAAGCGCAGCTCGGCCGGTACCTCGTCGGGCGCGACGGCCATGACGTTGTCGAGGCCGAGTCGCTCGGCGTTCATCCGGGTGAGTTCGCGGGCACGCTCGTTGACATCGACGGCCCAGACCCGAGCGTGGGGTGACGTGAGCGCCATCGTGAGTGCGATTGGCCCCCACCCGCAGCCGAGGTCAAGCAGGTCGCCACCGGGCGGCGGCGCAGGGACCGCGCCCAACAGCACGCTCGTTCCGGTATCGAGTGCTGACGGGCTGAAGACGCCGCCAGCGGTGACGACCTCGACGGCACGACCGTCGAGAGAAACGGTGAGGGTGCGAGGGGTGAAGTCTCCGGCTGGCTGAGCGCTGAAGTAGTGCTCCTGAGCCATCAGGCGAATCTACCGAATGCGACGACTATGCTGAAGCGAATGATTTCTGACGGTGCAGGTCCGGGCGACGCAGCACAGCCCGACAACGATGACGCGCCCGTCGACGCGGGCAGCGCCGCCGTGGCGCGCGTCCTGCAGAACGCCGAATCTGCGGCCCGGCGCGTCGACATTCTTGACGGTCGTGCGACGGCCCTCCAGCAGCAGCACGACTATCTCGACGACCGCGATGGCGACCAGTTTGATCGCGAAGATCGCGCGGCACTGCGGCGTGTTCGCGGCCTCTCGACCGAGCTCGACGATGTTACCGAGGTCGAGTATCGCCAGCTTCGGCTCGAAAATGTCGTCCTGATCGGCATCTACTCGCAGGGCTCGCTCGCCGACGCCGAGAACTCGCTCCGAGAGCTCGCCGCGCTGGCTGAAACGGCGGGGGCTGTTGTGCTCGACGGGCTCTTGCAACGCCGCCCGCACCCCGACCCGAGCACCTATCTGGGCAAGGGCAAGGCCGCCGAGCTTGCCCTGATCGTCGCGGAACTCGGGGCCGACACCGTTGTCGCCGACACCGAGCTTGCGCCCAGCCAGCGCCGCGCACTCGAAGATGTGGTCAAGGTGAAGGTCATCGACCGCACCGCCGTGATTCTCGACATCTTCAGCCAGCACGCGAAGAGCCGCGAGGGCAAGGCCCAGGTCGAGCTCGCGCAGCTTGAGTATTTGCTTCCGCGACTGCGCGGCTGGGGTGACTCGATGTCGCGTCAGGCCGGTGGGCAGGTGGGCGCGGGGGGCGCCGGCATGGGCTCGCGCGGCCCCGGTGAGACGAAGATCGAGCTCGACCGCCGCCGCATCAACACCCGCATGGCAAAACTGCGTCGTCAGATCAAGGGTTTCGCGCCGGCCCGCGCGGCAAAGCGCGCGAACCGCGACCGCTATGCCGTGCCGAGCGTCGCGATTGCGGGGTATACCAACGCCGGCAAGTCGAGCCTGCTGAACCGCATCACCCGCGCGGGCGTGCTGGTCGAGAACGCGCTGTTCGCGACGCTCGATGCGACAGTGCGAAAGTCGTCGACCCCCGACGGTCGACCGTTCACCCTGGTCGACACCGTGGGCTTCGTGCGCAACCTCCCGCAC
>DASSWY010000272.1:0-3421 GCA_035704325.1 Microcella sp.
TACCTGCTGAAGACCGACCACGCCCTCGACCTGCCCCGCAAGCTGCAGATCGAATTCAGCCACGTCGTGCAGGCGAAGACCGACGCCGAGGGTGGTGAGGTCACGAGCGAGCAGATCTGGGAGATTTTCCAGGACGAGTACTTGCCGGCTGGTGACGAGACGGACAAGTGGGGGCGCTTCGAGCTGCTCTCGACCCGCACCGCGTCAGACATGACCGGGTCGGTCGCGCTCGATGTCACCCTGCGCGACGGCGACGCGATTGACGGCGTCTCGGCGACCGGCAACGGGCCGATCGCGGCCTTCCTCGGCATCATGCAGGGGCAGGGCATCGAGGTGCGACTGTTCGACTACGTCGAGCACGCGCTCTCGGCCGGCGGGGACGCGCACGCCGCCTCGTACGTCGAACTCGAAGTCAACGGCCGCACGCTCTGGGGCGTCGGCATCGATCCCGATATCTCGACCGCGTCGCTGAAGGCCGTGGTGTCGGCCATCAACCGCGCGATTCGCCTCGAGTCGGGCGCGCGCGAGCTCGCGACCGCGTAGTCGCCCGCTGCGTGTCAACAACTCAGGACTAACGGCGCGCACGCGTTCGTTGTGCCGCGTGCGTTTGTGGGCCGCGACGTGTGCGCTGCGCGTTAGTCCTGAGTTGTTGACAGCGCGGCCAGCAGCGCCCGTGTTTCGCGGGGTGTGCGTAGCCGGATCACGGTCAGGCCGGGACGTTCGTCAAGGGTCTGCGCAATGAGCGCGCGGTACTTATGGCGCGTCATCACCGCCCAGCGAATGATTCCCTCAGGGTTGAAGACCGCATGGCGGAGGCCCGGCTCCAGGTTGCCGTTCCACAGCACTTCGCGTCTCACGCGGCGCCGCACGGTGCGTCGGATCACGCGCCAGAGGGTCACGCGAAATGGCGGATCAAGCCACAACAGCACCGTCGCCCGCTCGATAATGAGCGGCCGCACGCGCCGGTACTGCCACTCGGTGATCCAGCGGTCGTGAGCGACGAGCGCGCGCACCTCGTCCGCGAACGAGGGGCGAGGGGTCCAATCGGGCCCCCAGTGCAGGCCGTCGATCTCGGTGTACGGCAGATCAAGGGTCGATGCGAGCTGGCGCGCGAGAGTCGATTTGCCGGAGCCGGAGACTCCTGCGATGGCGACCCGAGCATCCGGCGCCCGAAGCGCCACAGCCGCGGCGCGCGCGTCGAACGGGGCGGGGACGGAACGCACCCGACGACCCTAGTGCCCGGCTCGTGTCAACAACTCAGGACTAACGCTCCTCTTTCGCACGCGAGCCCGCACGAGTCTGCGACACCTCTCACGGCAGTGTCGCGTTAGTCCTGAGTTGTTGACAGCGCGAGCCTCACGGCTGGTGCTGCGCCCACTCCGCGAAGCTCGGCCCTGTGCCCGGGGCCCCCGTCGTGTGGAGCCCGGCACGGTACGCCGCGACGAGCCGGCCCGGCGGCCGCAGCGTGACGACGCGGCGAGTCGCGATATCGGGCGAGGTTCCGCCGGCGATCAACCACTGCCGTGCGAGCTCGCGCATCGGCAACGCCTCGGGCCCACCGATGTCGGGGACACGCTCGCCGACCGGAGTGCCCTGCGTGAGCTCCGACAGCCGCGCGGCAACGACGCTCGTGTCGATCGGTTGAAACGGTACTTCGGCGACGAACGTCCGCGGAAGTCGTCGTTGCGCGCGAAACGCCCCCGCCACGAACTCATGAAACTGTGTCGCCCGCACGATGGTGAAGGGCAGCCCCGAAGCGGCGATCGCCTCCTCGCAGCGCAGTTTCGCCCGGTAGTAGCCGAGCGGCACCGCATCGACGCCGACGATCGACAGGTACACGACGTGGGCGACCCCGGCGGTCTGCGCGGCGTCGAGCAGCCGCTGGGTGGCGGCCACGTCGTTGCGGCGGTTCGTCGCGAGGTGCACCACGGTGCGCACGCCGGCGAGGGCCGCGCCGAGCCCCGAGCCGCTGCGCAGGTCAGCGATCACGTGGCCGTCTCCGGCCCGTCGGCTCAGGATGCGCGGCTCGATCCCGCGCGCTCGCAGCGCCTCGAGGGTCGGGCGGCCAACAGTGCCGGTTCCTCCGGTGACGAGCACGGTCATGGTGTTCCTCTCTGCGGCTCGGCGATCGAGCTCTCTCACAGATGACCGGACAGCTCGCCGTTCTGTGACAACGCCGACCGCGCGAATCGCGCCAGCTTGTCGGGAGCCCGAACAATGTGAACCCCGCGGACGCCGCCCGCCGCGATATCGAGGCTCCACAGGGCGATGGGATGCGCATCCGCGTCATCGGTGACCGCCAAGAATGCGGCGTGGCCATTCGCGACAACCGGTACCGAGCGCACCCCCTTGCCGAACTTTTCGAGCACGCCCAGCACGAAGCGGGCAACGTTGTCGGGGCCGTGGACGGGTCGTCGGGCGGCGCTGACGACGCCTCCACCGTCGCTGATGGCGACGGCGTCGGGAGTCAGGATCGACTCGAGGGCAGCGAGGTCGCCGCCCTGCGCCGCCGCGACAAAGGCCGTCAGCAGGCGGTGGTGCTCAGCATCGCTCGCGCGGGCACGGCGGGGGCCGTCGAGCGCGCGGCGCCCACGGGAGACGAGCTGACGGGCGGCTGCCTCAGTTGTCCCGAGAGTCTCGGCCAGGGTCGGGTAGTCGTAGTCGAACGCTTCGCGCAGGACGACAGCGGCGCGTTCGGGGCCGCTCAGGCGCTCCAGCAGCAGGAGAGTGGCCAGGTCGAGGGCCTCGGCGCGTTCGGCTCCGAGCGTGGGGTCGGCCCGCGTGTCGACGGGCTCGGGAAGCCAGGGCCCCACGTAGTGCTCACGCCGGACGCGCGCGGAGTCGAGGGTCGTGAGGGCGAGCCGGGTGACCATCGTCGTGAGGTACGCCTCGGCGTTGTCGATGCCTGAGTCGGCAACGGCTGACCAGCGCGGCCACGCGTCTTGTACGACGTCTTCGGCCTCGGCCCACGAGCCGAGCATGCGGTACGCGAGCCCCGTCAGGCGCGGACGGGCGTTCTCAAACGCGGTGAGCGCGGCGGTGCTCGCGGCCGGGGGCTTCTCGGACCGGGGCTCGGGCGTCACGGCACGACTGTAGCGACGGAGCTGTCAACAACTCAGGACAAACGCGCATGAGCTATCCGGTGGGCCCCGCACTGGTGTGAGCGGACGTGCGGCGCGAGTTCGTTAGTCCTGAGTTGTTGACACACGCGGGTGCGGCGGGCGCAGCGGGCGCACCGGTGCGGCGGGCGCAGCGGCGCCCTGCCCGCGCGGCGCCGGCGCTCAGCGTCGCGCGCGACTCGCGCCGGGGATGGGGGAGCGGCGGCGCACGCGCACCGGCTCGTTGTCGGCATCGACGACGGGAATCGCCGCCGTCGTCGACTGCAGGTGAATGACGCCAGTGGCGGTGGTCACGACGCGTC